>JALZVI010000190.1 GCA_023301015.1 Rickettsiales bacterium
TCTGTAGCTTAGCAATTTGCTCTTCACTCAGAACCTCGCTTGCAAAGCCCTCAATTTGCTTCTCTGTCAAGAGCGCCTCGCCCTTTTCAACAATCTTATCGTCACGCCAAATTGGGGGCGCACCTTCCGTGATGTACAAATCGACAGTGGCGCTTTCCACCATCACTTTTAACAAATCTAGTATCGACATCAGAAACTGCCTCCGTTACCGCCATTGCCGCCTTGCTCTTCCTGAGAGCCACCAGCAGCATCGCCCAGAACCGCATTAGCCTCTTCACGAGTTATCACGCCTTCATTCACAAGCTTATATATAGAATCCTTCATCAAAACCATTCCCTTCTTTGACCCGATCTGAATCATTGAGCTCATTTGTGGGATTCTATTTTCACGGATCAAATTACGGATTGAAGTTGTTCCAACCATAATCTCATGCACAGCAACACGCCCCTTTCCATCGGCTTTTTTCAACAAACGCTGCGAAATCACCGCTTCAATTGAACTAGCCAGCATAGAACGGATCATTTCTTTTTCATTCGATGGGAAAACGTCAATAATTCTGTCTACTGTTTTCGGAGCAGAGCTTGTGTGCAATGTTCCCATCACCAAATGCCCCGTTTCCGCAGCTGTCATTGCCAAATGGATTGTTTCCAAATCACGAAGCTCACCAACCAAAATCACATCAGGATCTTCACGCAATGCCGACTTCAAAGCTTTCGCGAATGACTTTGTATGACGCCCCACCTCACGATGGTTCACAATCGACATCTTAGAGGTATGCACAAATTCGATCGGATCTTCGACAGTGATAATATGCTTTTTATGACTAGCATTGATATAATCCAGCATCGCCGCTAGCGTAGTTGACTTACCCGAACCTGTCGGCCCAGTAACAAGCACAAGACCTTTATGCAGCTTTGCAATATCTTTAAAAATATCAGGCGCGCCCAGATCTTCTAGCGATAAAATTTTGGTTGGAATCACACGAAAAACTGCGGCCATTCCTTCATTTGTTGTAAAAATATTCACACGAAAACGAGAATCTTCGCTGATAGAAATGGCGAAATCAATTTCCCATTCTTTTTCAAATTTCGTCCGCTGATTTTCATTCATCACCGCATATAGCAAATTCTTAGCTTCCTCAGCCGTTAGCTTTGGCGCGCCTTCAATTTTGACAATATCACCATTCAATCTTAGCGAAGGAGGCTTGCCCGCCGAAAGATGCAAATCGGATGCATTATTCCGCTGCGTTGTCATTAATAAATCTGAAATTTGTATAGTCATAATCTGCTATTTTTAACCGTTATATTGCGAACATTCCCAATTTTGGCACAGTATGCTTAAAGAACGGTTAATAGCGGCGATTAGCGTAATGCAGCGATATAGTTCATCCGCTCAGAGATCAATTCCTTGTCTGCGGGGATGGCTTGGCCAGAGTTTACAGCGTCTACCAATTCTCCATATAATGACACAGCAGAGCCATAATTCCCATTCTCGTCTTCTAGGATAGCCAAGTCATAGCGGTAAACATTGTTATCAGGTGCAATTGCAAGGGCTTTGCGCAAATTCTCAATCGCATAGTCCAACTGCAAATCCGCACGGTATATCTTCGCCTTCTGCGCATAAACACCTGCGAAATCTGGGTTCTTCTGCTGGATTCTCGCAAACTCTTCAAGCGCTCTCTCAGGCGCCTCATTCGCAGCCAATGCTAGCAAATTATTTAGAGCAGGTTCGTATTTAGGGGATTTTGCAAGTAGCTCACGATACAGTTCTTTTGCACGGTTCTTGCGACCTATCTTCTGATAAGCAGTTGCAAGCCCAAATTTTGCATCACGACTGCTTGGCTTTTTGTTCAAAATCTCCTCATACAGCACAATCGCTGCCTCGAACTGATCAACCTCTAGCGCCAAATTGGCTTTCTTCAAGCTGCCATGTTCGTCGAATTCAGGAGGATTATCACTAACTTTAACTTCAAAGCCAATGCCCTCATCCTCAATCAACACGTCTTCAAACTCAGTACCCAAATCAGTATCTTCCAAATCTTCAGAACTCACCTCTTTTGGAGCAAATGCACCTGCTTTCATAACAATCTTCTTAGGCACAGATTTCTCTGAACCAATATTGCTACCAACCTTATTCAGTATAGCTCTTGTCTTAGGCGACAAGCTAGCTACAGATTTCAACGGCGCGGCGGCTTGACTTGCAGTATTAGCATCAGGCTGAGTCCGCAAATCACCTCCCGCTTCTGCTGGAGCTTCATATACAGGAGAAGGTTTTTTCAAATATGTCCCAGCACCACCCAACTGTGGCAAACTCTCAACAGTTTTCTCCACATATGGTTGAGGCGAACCTGAATAAGCACCTTGTTGCACTGGCTGAAGAGGTGGTAAATTACGAATATCGCTCTGAGTTCTCTTAATTTGGCTATGCCGCACAGCGTCTGCATGCGCAGAAACGCTAGTGAAACCACCCAAAATAAGAGCCAATGCAAAAATTCTTTTCATATAGCCTAAATATTATCACAATTCTTAGCCAATAACAATTTCTTAACCTATACTCTCTAGAATCTGCCACAAAGGATAATATAAAAATGTTCGCATATCTAAAATACTTCTTCCTATCCAGCCTGATATTAATTATCTGCGCATCGGGATTTTTCACATGGTTTTACAAAGACCGCGTGACAGAAATTTTGCGCACACAAAGTGAATATAGCAATGAAGCAATTTTGAGTGGTTTTGAAAATGGGTTTTACAAAAAATACTCTCATATCATCCATTTTTTTGAAGGCCCAGATCCGTCAAATCCAGATAATAAAAACCTTGCAGAAGAAGACCAAGTCCTATTCACACCTGAAGCTCGGCAGCAATATGGAGAGTTCACAGCAGTCTTCACTGGTATCAATAATTACCTAGAAGAAATGCCCGTTATCGCCGCAGGTTTCTACGCCCCCTCACAAGAACTCCGCTATTATTACCCATATGACGGCGGTGAGAAATTTGCCCTAGCAAAGAAAGTTAGAGAAAAACGCACACTTGGCGTGGTCGAAAAAATCACATTCACAGAAACCCAGCATCAGGTTATTCATGATGTCACTTACCTAAATCCAGAAGGAAAAAAGCAAACAGGCTCAGTAATGCACTCCATCAAACCCGTGTTTGATTCTGAGAAAAATCTTGTTGGTGCATTAGAAGTTTTTGTTAGCATGTCCAACACTTCAAACGCCCTAAATGAATTTCAATACACAGGCGGGATTTTCATCATCAGCGTCTTCGTTATCCTACTTGCCGCACTCTATTGGATTGTCCGCCGTGCAGAAAAAATCATCTCCAAGCAATATGACGTGAACATGGAATTACAATCTGCCAAAGTTGCGGCGGAATCTGAGAATGAGCAAAAATCGCAATTCCTCGCCAACATCTCGCATGAGCTGCGCACCCCGCTAAACGCGATCATCGGTTTCTCCGAAATTATGAAGGATGAAATTTTGGGTGCAATCGGCAACGATCAATATAAAAACTATGTATCCGACATCCACATCCAAGGCGTGCATCTTCTCAGCCTAATCAACGATATTCTCGACTTCTCAAAAGCTGAAGCAGGAAAGCTAGATTTGGAGCTAGAAGAGCTAGATTTGAACAAGCTAATTAAGTCCTCAATGCGCACTCAAGAACCGCGCGCTGGAACGGGCGAAATTGAGCTGCTGGCAGATTTGCCATCACAACATATTGTCATTTCGAGCGATGCAAAACGCTTAAAGCAAATCATGCTAAACCTCCTCTCCAACGCCGTGAAATTTACCCCACCAAAAGGCCGCGTAACAGTTTCTGCATGGGAATCTGCAATTGACGGAAATGTTTTAATTGAAGTGAAAGACACGGGCATTGGGATTGACGCAAAAGACATTGCAAAAGCCCTCGCCCCATTTGGCCAAGTAGATTCCGAGCTTTCTCGCCGCTATGAAGGAACTGGCCTTGGCCTTCCTCTAACAAAGAAATTCATCGAGCTCATGGGCGGAACAATGAACATGGAAAGCGCAGTTGGGGAAGGTACCAAAATCACCGTAATTCTTCCTAAAGGCCTAACATTAAGCGACGCCTCAAATAGCAACTCTGGCACTTCCGAGGCCATAGAATCTACCTCCGATAATTTTGAATCATTCCAAAAGCCCAAACTTTACATCTCAGAAGACTCAGACGACAAAGACTTGGCAGAAAAAATTGCAAACCCTGAGCCAGAACAAATTGCGGAAATGTTTAAAGAAGAGCCAAAAGCAGAGCCATTCATCGAACCTACTGTTCAGCAGTCAGAAGAGCCAAAGATTCAAATGTTCGTAGAGCAAAAAGATGAGCCTGCTGCAAAACCTTTCGACAAGCCAGCAGCTCAAGAACCGCAGAAGTTTGAAACCATAACAGGCAACAGTAGGTTCAAAACAATCGAGCCGATGGATGACATTGAACTAGATGCCCCACCAGAAAGCGAAGGTGATCCAGAAAATAAAACTGGCTAGAAACTTCATTTAAATTTTCATTTAACATCTGCCTCTCAATGCGCTATGCATAGCATATGGCTAAAGAATTCATCTACGTAATAAAAGAACTCACCAAAAAATATGGCACAAAGCCTGTTTTTGAAAACATCTGGCTATCGTTTTACCCCGGCGCCAAAATTGGCGTTATCGGGCCAAACGGTGCGGGTAAATCCTCCCTCCTAAAAATCATGGCTGGCGTGGAGACAGAATTTGACGGCGAAGCTTGGGCAGCTGAAGGCACAAAAATCGGCTACCTAGAGCAAGAGCCAAAATTGGACGAAACAAAAACAGTTTTTGAAAACGTGATGGAATCACTCGGCGAGCGCAAAGCATTGGTTGACCGCTTCAACGAAGTTTCTGCGAAGTTTGCGGAAGAAATGACAGACGAAGAGATGGACGCAACCATCAACGAACAAGCAGATCTGCAAGAACAAATTGACGCCACAAACGCGTGGGACATTGAGCGCGAAGTGGAAATTGCTATGGACGCCCTAAACTGCCCGCCAAAAGACGCCGCAATCACCAAACTCTCAGGCGGAGAAAAACGCCGTGTTGCGCTAGCAAAATTACTGCTCGAAAAACCTGATATGCTCCTCCTCGATGAACCTACCAACCATCTCGATGCAGAGAGCGTTTGGTGGCTACAAAAATTCCTCGCTGACTATCCGGGAACAGTTGTGATGATTACGCATGACAGATATTTCCTCGACAATGTCACAAGCTGGATTCTCGAAGTTGATAACGGCAAAGGCATGCCGCATGAAGGGAATTACACAAGCTGGCTAGAGGCCAAAGAAAAGCGTCTTACCATTGAAGAAGGCCAAGCAAGCGCCAAGCAAAAAGCAATTGCATCTGAGCTAGAATGGGTGCGCCAAAACGCCAAAGGCCGCCAAAGCAAATCCAAAGCCCGCCTCAAAGCATTTGACGAGCTGGTCAAAGACGCAGGCAACCGCACGCTAGAAAACGCCCAAATCGTCATCCCAAAAGGCCCTCGCCTCGGCGACATTGTGCTGGAAGCCAAAAACATCTCAAAATCCTTCGGCGACAAAGTGCTGATAAAAGACCTCAGCTTCTCCCTCCCACCTGGCGGAATTGTAGGCATTGTGGGCCCCAACGGTGCGGGTAAAACCACTCTGTTCAAAATGATAACTGGCGCTGAAAAAGCAGACTCTGGCGATTTCCGCGTTGGTGAAACCGTTGAACTTGGAGTGATTGACCAAACCCGCGACGCGCTCGACGATAAGAAATCTGTATGGGAAAACATCTCAAACGGCGACGAAATTATCGATCTAGGCGGACGCGAAGTGAAATCCCGCGCCTACGTCTCCAGCTTCAACTTCAAGAAAGACATGCAGCAGCAACTTGTCGGCAACCTCTCAGGCGGCCAGCGCAACCGCGTCCATCTCGCCCGCATGCTCCGCAAAGGCGTGAACCTCCTCCTCCTCGATGAACCAACAAACGACCTCGACGTTGAAACATTGCGCGCACTCGAAGAAGCCCTCCTGACCTTCCCCGGTTGCGCAGTTGTCATCTCGCATGACCGCTTCTTCCTAGACCGCATAGCCACCCACATCCTAGCCTACGAAGGCGATGGCCATGCTGAGTGGTTTGAAGGCAATTTCGCGGAATATCTGGAAGATAAAAAACGCAGATTAGGCGATAATTATCTAGCAGAACAGAATCGGAAATTTAAGAAAATTGCTTAGTTTTTAATCTCTCCCCGCTGCGCCTAAGGCTTGCAGGCTGAGAACGCTCAGGGCTGTAGTTTTTAATCTCTCCCCGCTGCGCCTAAGGCTTGCAGG
>JALZVI010000191.1 GCA_023301015.1 Rickettsiales bacterium
TCATCTTTTCAAACAAGCTATAGAGTGTCCTCCCTGACTAATCATATCGGTCATCACTTTTTCGTAACGTTTCTGTCCAAGAACCTCGTCTCGTATGAATCGGAACTTCGTATCCCCCATCGTGTAGAACGGATACGCTGCCCAGTTCGCATGATCGTAATTTCTAATCAGCTCTTTTTTCAGGATCGCAAATTCCCCACCGTCAACGACTCTCTCAAATTCCACATAAAAATCTTCTACCGAGTCAAACGCCTCATTCCTGAATCTACGAAGGACTTCGAGCAGTTCGATTTCACCGTCAAAGATTGAAGTATAGACGAACCAGAACGCCGTGATTCCATATTTTTGAAGAACCGGAAGCGCGACATCAATTTGGCAGGCTAATGCGTCATCGAACGTAATGCAGACATCGCCTTTCTGTAGGGATTCGGAGATAACTCTTCTGCTCCATTCATCTGCTGACAAAATCCGCTCTCGATAGTGCTCAATAATCCCCTCAAATTCAGAGCCTGAGATAGAACCTTGCCCCCGCGCATGAGTGCCACCATGAAAATGGTGAAACATTAAACCGTGGGGAAGTGATGAAGATAGGGCACTCATTTTTTACTGAATTTTAAAACTGGTTGTCGCGTTTACAGCAAAAAATTCTGGGCAAGATCCCAAATCTCGGAGGCCTCACGAGGCACCCGATTTTCATCAACAAATTGCTTCGGTGCGTATACCGCCCCCTCGGATTGATTTGGCTTTTTCTGCCAAGAATTCCCCTGCACTGGATGATCAAAAATTGTCGCTTTCTCCATCGCCGAGTGTTTTTGCACCTCAAGAAAGTGACTGATTTTAGAGGTTAGATTTTCACGATCCACAATCAAATCATCGAATGAAACAAGAGCAAATTGATCAGGGTAGTTCACCCTGAGATACAGAGCATCGATCACTTTATGAAACCAATGCTCCCAAGCGATTTTCAACAAATCGTCGGTCACCGGAACATCCCCGTGTCTTGATTTAATTTGAGAAATAGCGAATGAAGGGAACGGGCGGATTGAAGAAAGTATCTTGGTGTTGGGCCTGTTTTCACAAAGCCATTTTAGCTGGGTTCGCATCCCCCCGTAAACGAGGTAGTCATCAAACTGGCATTGCTCGGGCCATTTCTGCAGTTGCGAAAACGCCATCTGATAAGCAGCCAGAACCTCGCCGTAGGTCTTCATTTCTGCGACTCTTGAAAAATTTTGAGTCAATGCTTTTTGGTAAGACGAAAAGTCGATCGGAAACGTCACACCGGCAAAATCAACAAGGCCCGACTGCGCACCCACCGCTACTCCAGAAACCGTCACCTCACCCTTAAATTGTCCTTGTTGAATTTGCTGGAATTGACGCCACTTACTTCCGATTCCATTCGAAGCAATATTCATCAAGGCCTCAGTGGGATCCTTTTGGAAGACATCCCTCAGATACTCATGAATCGCATAGTGCGCCCGGACAAAACTGAACATGTGGAACCCATCCTCCCCCGGGGTTTGGGGTAATTCAGGATGCCCGTCTAAAAGCGACATCAAGAGATGGTTCCCCATTCTCGAAGGACTTGACACAACGAGTGTTCTTCGGTCGCTATGATTCTCTTCAGACCTAAAAAAGTCGGTCTCAGGCGTCCTTACCTCATGGTAAAAGGTGAGATATTTATTGAGTCCTTTTCGAATGCCCATGATGACGTAACCTAAACGTTATAAATATCCACCTTATAGCGAGCGAGATTCTCAGGGTCAGAGAACCACGCGATCGTCTCCTCTAAGCCCTCTTCTAGGCTAAACTTCTGGGTCCAGTCTGTCAGGCTTGAGATCTTTTCCTTAGAGCCAAAGAGCCGCTCTACTTCGCTATTCTCGGGGCGCACTCGTTCCTCGTCTGAGATAATTTTTGCACTGGGCCGGATCTTATCAATGAGGAGCTGAGCCAGAGCACCGATCGTAACCTCACTCTGAGTCGCGATATTGATCTCTTCCCCAATCGCTTCTTCACTCTCAGCAATTGAGATGAAGCCAGCCACCGTGTCCTTCACGAAGACAAGATCACGGGTTGGCGAGAGGCTCCCTAGCTTAATCTCATCTTTCCCAGCGAGAAGCTGGGAAATAATCGTAGGAATGACGGCCCGCGCAGATTGCCGGGGGCCGAAGGTATTGAAAGGCCTCACAATCGTGACCGGAGTCTCGAAAGAACGGAAATAACTCTCAGCTAAGCGATCCGCCCCGATCTTGGTCGCCGAATAAGGCGACTGGCCTTGGAAAGGATGCTTCTCATCAATCGGGACATACTGTGCTGTCCCGTAAACCTCCGAAGTAGAAGTTACCAGCACACGAGACGGTTTGTGGATTTTAGCCTCTTCGAGAACATTCAAAGTGCCGGTAATATTGGTTCCGATATAGCTCTCAGGTGATTGATAGCTGTAGGGAATCCCAATCAATGCCGCGAGGTGAAAGACGATGTCGATATCCGGCATCAACTTTGCAACCGTTCCCCGATCACGAATATCTCCCGTGATCACCTCCACCTGGGAAAGGGTCTCGGCCGGTAAAGAATCAAGCCAGCCCCACGAATTAAATGAGTTGTAGTAGGCGAGCGCCCGGACTTTCGCCCCAGCCTTAACCAAGCCCTCCACAAGGTGGCTCCCGATGAAGCCATCGGCTCCGGTGACTAATACTTTTTTTCCTGCAACTTGAGTCATGATTTTTTATGATTTTCTTGATCTGTCTGGGCTTGGCGGTAGTCGTCCATGCGCCCGATATCGAGCCAATACTCGACAATCGGATAAGCGCCGATTGATGATCCTTTCGCGATAGCTTCGTGAACGAGGTCCGGCATATCGATTCGCCCTCCTGATTTGACCAAAGACCGCACCTCTGGGCTCACCACGTAAATTCCGGCATTTACCAGAAACGGGACCATTGGTTTCTCTTCGATTCTTTCAACCAACGCATCTTCGCAACGGACCACGCCATAGGGAACCTGCATGTCAAATTGCCGCACTCCAACCGTCATACCAGAATTAGATTTTTGATGAGAGCCGACTAAATCAGGTAAATTTACGTGAGTGAGTATGTCACCATTCATCATGAGAAGAATCCGATCTGATTTCGGAATCAATCCAAGTGCTCCTCCTGTGCCCAAAGGCTCCTCTTCATGAATATACTCAATCTCAACCTCCCACTTCTCTCCGTTCCCAAAGTGATCTCGGATCACCTCGGGCATGAAGTGTGTCGTAATATAAATTTTACGAATTCCTGCCGCGCGGACTTGCTCCACAATGAGCTCCAGCATCGGCTTATCACCTACCGGCAACATCGGCTTTGGCATCTGGTCAGTCAGGGGATAGAGCCGCTTTCCAAAACCTCCAGCCATCACGACCGCGTCAACTCCGAGATCTTCATCTGAATGATCGGCAAGCGGCGGTAGAGGAAGATCGTCCGGCAGGCGCGTTCTGGCGTAGAGAACATCTCGGAAGGCTAGGGAACTCACTCTCCCCACAGCATCAAGAATGGGTATCTGACGAACTCCATTCTCTTCCATCAAGTTTAGAAGTTCGGCGGGATCAGCACCATGACTGGCCGTGACCGACTGAAGTTTTCCAGTATCCTTCTTCCTCTCGACCAAGACGGTGGCAGGCTCATCAAGGTGGATATCAGCAAGGATCGCGCGGCGTAAATCACCATCTGTCACCGTCGTAATCAGACAGCCATCGTCATCAACTAACAAGGCGATCCCTTTGGCATTCTTTCCTATACATTCAAAGACCTCTCGTAAGGTTCGATCTGGTGAAATGGTAAAGCTCTCGATCATGATCTCTTAAACAGTTTGGCGGTAGCGGAGTAGAACTGGATTTCCAGCAGAGACACCGCCCTGCTTCTCCCAGCGATTGATGAGATCATCATATTCATCCTGTAAATGAACACATTTCCCAATATGGAAACGACACTCCTCCGAGCCCATCTCCTTTTTAAATTTGAGGAGGCTATCATCCTCCGCAGCAGTGCGGCCTCCGCCCAAGTGAAGAAATGATTTACCCATGCCCGCAGCCAATTGAGCCGCGTGGTCTAGTAAAAGGTTCGTCGCGCCAGGAACTCGACAAGTCGTGATCGATGCTGAAAGATGGTAATGTGAGAAGATCTCACCATCTAAAAAAATCCCCGCAGAAACCCACTTTTTATCATCTTCTCCTACGACCGCCAACAAGCGCCCGTTCTTTGAAACCAATTTTTCAAGATCCGCGTAGTAGTTCTCACTGAAGTGGTAATAATCAGTGGCCCCCAACATCTCCATCGTTTCCCGATACATCTTCACAAACTGCGGCATCTGCTCAGCCCCCACCTCAATGACTCGGTAGCCTGCCCGACCACCTCGGCGGATCATGTAGGCCGCATTCTTAGAATAGCCCTCGGAAACCGTTTCCTTCAGCAAGTGCATCGCCGCAGTTGGTCGGTCATCAATCACCGTCACATGCTCCGAACATCCGATGAATTGCTCGGTCTTCAACAAAGGATGGAATCGCAGAAATTCGGCCACGACTTTCTGCTCACGGCACCAAACCTCGAACGCTGATCGAGCTCGCTTCAAAAAATCAGCGTCGGTGACGGAGGAAATTGGACCACCATAGCCATAGGCTGATTCGATGTCAGAGAGGCCCAGCTCAGAAACATCCTCCTTACCCACCTGAAGGACCGGCCGCTTAATAAAGGAATAGAACCAACGTTCTCCGCCGTCCTTGCCACCCTCCTCATAAACAAACCCCATCCCCTCTGCGCCTTCTTCCAAACAATGGAGAGAAACCCACTCCGGCCGAAAGTAGAGATCCCGCATCTCAGTCGCAAAACCCTCTAATACGTCAAGCCATGCGGTAGCATCATTGATCGCGCTCAGTATGCTAGATTTTCCACTCATCATCTCTGATCCACAAAGGGTTTTCTCAACAAGGACTCATCAATCGGAATGGTCTCAAGAACCTCAACAATTTGCTGAGCCGCATTTCCCTCACCATAAGGGTTCTTGATCCCTCTCAGTCCATCCCGGAATTCTGGCTGTAAAGCAGCCCTTAACTGCCGCTCAATTGATTTTCTCTCCGGCACGCTATCCAAAACATTCGCTTCCCTCATCCGTCCCTTCTGACGATCACCGACATTCACCACTGGCAACTCAAAGCTCGCTGATTCCCAAATCCCACTCGATGAGTTCCCCAACATGGCATCCGCTTCACCCAATAAACTGTAGTAGCGCTCTTGCCCCAGACTCGGGAGAAAGACCGCCTGTTGACGCTCCGCAGTAAAAGCGCCGAGACGGTCGATAATCCCCTGAGAACCTCGATCTGCATTTGGAAAGGTCATGATCCAAGTTGCGTCAATCGCTGTCATCGCAGCAATTAATTCATCGACCTCTTCATGAGACTCTTCCCCCTGCGTCAAAGGATGATGCGTGACGACAATCACGGGAGAAACCAGCGCCACCCCTAAGCTCTCCTCAAGCTGCTTCCGAGTCATGCCCGGCGGATCACTTAAGCGATCTAGTGCAGGATCACCCACTGAGAAAACCCGAGAAGCTTCCTCGCCAAGCTGACAAATACGGGCTCCATGTTGCTCATTTGTCGGAAAATGAATATGGCTCATTTTAGTCAACGCGTGCCGAACCATGTCATCCGTAGCACCCTCAGAAATCTCTCCACCCGAGAGATGCGCCACTGGAATGCGAAATGGCAGAGCGGCCGTCACAACTGCAAGTAATTCCGTGCGGTCACCGACCACCACTAAGATATCAGGGACCTCCTTCTCAAAAATCTTCGCGAAACACTGCATCCCCACCCCAACAGCCTGCCCGATTGCTACCGGTCGATCTGAGGGCGGTGCCATCTCCACCCGCTCTCGGATCTCAAAGCCATCGGCTTCGATTTCCGAAACCGTATTTCCAGAAGCTTCGCTGAAATGAGCCCCCGCGACGTAGAGCCAAGGTTCACAGCTCCTTGATTCAGACAGCACCTTCAGCAAACAACGGCAAGTGCCGTAGTCTGATCGACCCACTGTCACTAATCCAATCTTACGCATCATCTAAAATCTCGGACGTAATTGCCTCATCAGCACTGATCTTTTTGAGTAAAGATTTCCCATACACCGAATCCAACTTCGCCGGCTCCAGTCCTGCGCCAGAACCCCTCTTGAGAGCCAAATCCCCAGGCTCAAAACAATGCCCTTTTGGGAAGTCCTTAGCGGCGACCACCTCCTTGCGCACTACCTCCAGGGTTTTTAGCTCACTCGGCATCGGGCGTTTCACGCCATCACCCAGAGCAGCTTCGACCTCTCGAATCCCCACCATCATCGCCTTAAACTCAACTGGATCAGCCGAGCAAAGATGGTCCGGTCCCGACATCTCACAATCTAAGGTCAAATGCTTTTCAATGACACGAGCACCCCGCGCCACCGCCGCGATCGGAACTGAAATCCCCATCGTGTGATCAGAATAGCCAATCACCACGTCCAGTTCCTGAGCCATCGTATCCATCGCGCGGAGATTACATTCCGCAGGATCAGCAGGATAATTTGAAACGCAATGAAGCAAAGTCAGAGGTTCAGAATTCACTCGCTGAATCAAATCAACCGCAATCCGCACCTCCTCCAATGTCGACATTCCCGTCGAAACAACCATCGGCAACCCATAGGCCGCCAACTCCGCTAAAAACGGTAAATTCGTCAATTCGCCACTCCCGGTCTTCAACAAAGGCATCCCCAACTCGACCAGGAAACGCGCGCTCCCCGAATCATCAGGAGTCGACAGAAATAGAATCCCCTCCTCCCCCGCAAAAGCCTTCAACTCTCGGAACGCCTCATGGGGAAGTTCCAACTCTTTCAAAAGCTGAAATTGAGATTCCTCGGCCGTATTCGCCTGCTGATACCCCGCCGAGACACTCCCCCGCGTGACAATGTCCTCAGTCACCCAAGTCTGAAATTTCACCGCATCAGCCCCAGCTTCCCGAGCCGCCCGGATCAAATCCTTCGCAAGTCCAATGTCACCATTATGATTCACTCCCGCCTCCGCGATCACGAAACAGGGCCGATCTTTATCAAAATTAATCATTTCGTGTGACTTTTAAGGAGGCTCGCAACTTGAAAATCGAACTCGGTATCGATGTCCACCGAGCGCTCAGGAGGCATGACATACGCCAGAGTTTCGTCATTCGAAAATGCCTGACTCTCTCTGAGCAAATCGACGCGAATCAGATACATGGCCCCATTCACCACATAGGCGGGTGAGAGACCCTGCCGAGTCGCTGGAGCATCATTTCGGGCAATGAAGTCACGGAGTCGTCCGTGGTCATCGACGGTCTTAGTCCACATCGGGTGCGACTGCGCCTCCGAGACACCCATTACGGAATCAGCATCATGTTTTAATGCCAGCTGGTATGCCGAATCGATATCAGCCGCCGTGCGTAGCGGGCTAGTGGGCTGAAGAAGCAAAAGCCAGTCAGGTTGGTAATCTTCATTCGCGGCTAACCAATCGAGAGCATGTAAAACTGGATCTAGTCCCGAAGCTGCATCAGTCGCTAATTCAGCAGGCCGGATGAATGGGCAATGTGCCCCCGCCCCCTTCGCCACCCTTAAGATTTCGGAATCTTCTGATGAAACTACGATTTGAGAGATCGGAGAAGAAGCCCCCTTTGCGGCATCAACAGACCACGCGAGAAGCGGCTTCCCGCAGAAATCCATGATATTTTTACCCGGTAGCCCCTTTGAACCTCCCCGCGCTGGTATGAGTGCTAAAATCGACATCCTTCTAACTGAGTTCTTTCTCGGTAGAGTTCAATTTCCAAAACCAGATCACAAAACCCAATGCTAATA
>JALZVI010000192.1 GCA_023301015.1 Rickettsiales bacterium
CGGCATAATAGCGCAGTTTTTTTAGGGCTAGCTTCGGAAACTAAACATCCAGCTTATCCACCCCAACTTCTTTGGAATTTTCTTGAATAAACGCCAAGCGATGCTCAGGCTTTTTGCCCATCAGACGTTCTACCAAATCAGCTGCTTTTTCAGCGTCATCAATCGTCACCTTCAGAAGCTTACGGCGGGCTGGGTTCATGGTGGTTTCCTTCAACTGCGGGGCTGTCATCTCACCCAAACCTTTGAAACGGCCAATTTCGGTTTTCTTATTCCCAGCTTTCACCTTCAACGCTTCCAGCTCCTCTTCATCCTGCGCATAGAAAGTTTCCTTCCCAATCGTCACACGGAACAACGGTGGCTGCGCGATGTATAGATGCCCGCGCGAAACCATTTGTGGCGTTTGACGGAAAAAGAACGTCATCAGCAGCGCCGCAATATGCGCCCCATCAACGTCAGCATCGGTCATGATAATCACTTTTTCATAGCGCAAATCATCATCAACATATTTATTCCCCGTGCCGCAGCCGAGTGCAATTTCCAAATCTTTCAGTTCTTGATTCGCCAAAATTTTGTCATTCGTCGCATTCGCGACGTTCAGAATTTTCCCGCGGAGTGGCAAAATCGCCTGTGTTTCACGGTTACGCGCCTGCTTCGCCGAACCACCCGCTGAATCTCCCTCAACAATAAACAACTCAGATCCGTCCTTTCCAGAAGCAGAACAATCCGCCAATTTCCCTGGAAGGCGCAGCTTTTGCGTTGGGGATTTACGGCTCACAGCCTTGTCCTTGCGACGCGCCAAACGCTCATCCATCCGCGCAACAAAATGCATCATCAACTCGGCTGTGCTTTCAGAATGATCAGCGAGCCAATGGTCAAAATGATCCTTAATCGCGCTCTCAACCAGCTTCGTAACTTCCGCTGATACCAGCTTATCCTTCGTCTGCCCTTGGAATTGCGGAGTTTTATAGAACAGTGAAATCACCACGCACGCGCCGCCAAGCACGTCATCCGCAGTCAACTTCTCCGCCTTCTTATTGCTAGTCATTTCCGCATATGCCTTCACACCACGCAGCAGCGCCGTTTTGAAACCACCTTCATGCGTACCACCCAGCGGTGTAACAATCGTGTTGCAATATGACTTCGCAAACCCGTCCTCATGCCGCGGCCATGCAACCGCCCATTCAATTTTGCCCTTACCATCGCTAAGCTCACCCTCACCCACAAAGAATTGCGGGATAACCAACGCTGCCTTGCGCAGCTCGTCAGCCATATAACTTTTTAGACCCTCTTCAAAATGAATCACTTCTTTTTGCGGAGTTTTATCCTTATCCACCAACAGCTCAGCATCGCAACTCCAGCGAATCTCCACACCCTTGAACAGATAAGCCTTTGAGCGCACAAATGCATAGATCCGCGCAGGCTTAAACGCCACGCCGTCATCAAAAATTTCGGTATCAAAATTGAAGGAAATTGTTGTTCCACGGCGGTTATTCACCTCGCCCACCAGCTCAATCGCCGTTTGCGCATGCCCGCGGGAATATGTCTGCCTAAAAAGCTGCTTGTTGCGCGCCACTTCCACCGTCATCAATTCTGAAAGCGCGTTCACCACCGAAATCCCCACACCGTGCAAACCACCCGATGTCGCATACGCCTTGTCGGAGAACTTACCGCCCGAATGCAGCATGGTCAAAATCACTTCCAGCGCAGACTTGCCTGGATATTTCGGATGCGGATCAATTGGAATTCCACGGCCATTATCCGAGATTGTCACGGTCATATCCGCCGCCAAATGCACCTCAATCCGTGTCGCGTGGCCAGCCACCGCTTCATCCATCGAGTTATCAAAAACTTCCGTCACCAAGTGATGCAAAGCCGCCTCATCCGTCCCACCAATATACATCCCTGGGCGCTTGCGAACAGGCTCTAGCCCTTCCAAAACCTCAATATCCTGCGCTGTATAGCCCTCGCCCGCTTCCAACTTCACGTCAGCATTTTTTGGCAAGTTCTGTGGCGCACGCGCTGAATTTTCGGAGAATAAATCACTCATACCCTATGTTTAACGCGTGTGAGAGCAGTTGGCAAGGGTCTTGATTTCCCCGCACATAAAATCAAGGCATTTTTGTGCAAATTGCTCTTTACGCTTGCGTCTACCCAATACCCTAGTATAATGATAGGGAATAATACAGAGGGTTGTAGTTATGGACAAAGACCAAGCGATAAAGAATTTGGAAAGCGTGCTCAAGGGCATCACCGCGCAAGGGAATGACGAAGTAATATTTCACTTCTCAATCACCCCTTCATTCCCGCTGCCAACCTCCTTTGTGCAGGGATCTTTTGAAGCGCTGGGGCTAGCAACTTTACGCCCCTCAACCCATGCAACAGGCAAGTCAATTACATACCAATATACAGACCTTGCCCTAATCCTAAAAAAAGGCGGGCTTAACGTTCCTCTGACGGAAGCGGGGGAGATTGAGTTAGCCAGAGAGATTGAGGCAGAAGCCAACGGATCATTCGATTTCCTAGCCGAAGGATCTATCAAAGAGCGTGCGCCAGATGTAGCAACGGACAAAAAGCAAGCTGTCGAAAATTTAAGCCATATATGCACAGTATCTTCCACAGGGAAGGATGAGGTTACATTTAACCTAAAAATCTCAAACTACAGCGAACTTGCGCAAGATATATTGAGAGATGTTTTCGACAAGCTCGGCATAGACCGCACTATCAGAGGCGATAAAACTATCGCAAAAAGCCTGACATACAACCACGAAAACATCGCTGTCACACTCGCCAAAGCTGGGCTTGACGTTCCTTTGTCAAAGCATTTGCAAAAAGAAGTAGACAGGCATCTAGCCTCAGAAAACAACGCAGCGTTGAATGCAGAGCTAGATAAAAAACCGCGCTTAGGAAGCGAATCGGCAGTAGATCACCTCCTCTCTAGTCGTGACAGAAACCCAGCAAATTGGCGTAGCTAAACACCAAAACACCCGACCTTAACAGCCCCACCTAACGCCCATCAGGCGCAGGCAAATTTTGCTGCTGCTCGGTGTACCCGCTCCATCTGAGGCGGTCAACTGTGCCTATTCCTGAAAGGGCTTGGGCGGCGTTGGCTTTATCCACAAAAACTTTGATATGGAATTTGTGATATTTCTTGCCATCCACAACGTCATCTAGCGGAATTGGCTTGCCGTCATCGCCAATCGGCAAAACCTCGTAGCCATTTTTTCCAAAAACTGGCTTCAAACGCTTTTCGATAATTTGCACCATGTCAGCATCTTCGATTACTTCTGGTACGAAGCGCTGGCCAAACTGGTTTGCGCGGTGCGTGCGGTGCGAAAACTCTCCGTTTACAGTGCAGGCAATTCTGGCTGAAAAAACTCTGGTGAAAGCAATTTCGCCGCTACCTTCTGGCGTTGCATCTGTCCATATATCCTTGGCTGGACCATATCCCATAGCCTTTCTAATTTCGGGTTTGCCACTATCTAAGTAATGAAACAGCTCAGCACCCTCTATATCCGCCAAGTCAAACTCTATACCAGATGAGCCACTGCCAGCACATACTATTCCCGAAGCACCACCCATTCCAAAATGGAAGTGCATATCAAGCAAATCTCTTACAGCTCCCGCTGCATCGACATCGCCTAGGATTCTCGGATACACCGCAAGTGCCGTGGTTTTTGGAATTTCTTCGCCTGTAATTAATTCTAAAATCTCTTTCTTCGCCATGTGAACCTCTGTTAAAAAAAACAAAGTAAACAAAACTCAACTCTATGTCAAAACATAATTCACACTAATTAACTACTTCCCAGCGTCTTCTATCTTCTCTTCATACCAAGTTTCACCAATCGCAATCTTCTCGCGGCCTTTGGATTCGCGCCATTCATTTGTGTCGCGCAGGCTATATATACACCCGCAATATTGCTGAGCATAGAACTCTTCGCGCTTGGCAATTTCATACATTCTTGCGCCACCGCCGCCAGCGCGCCAGTTATAATCCCAATATTCCACGCCGTCATAGGCCGAGGCCATGCGTTCACCACAATCGTTGATCTGCGCCATGTTCTTCCAGCGGGAAATACCCAAGGACGATGTGATGACATTAAAACCATTCTCCGCGGCATAAAGCGCCGTACGAGCAAAGCGCATATCGAAACACATTGTGCAACGCTTGCCTTTCTCTGGCTCACGCTCCATTCCCTTGGCGCGGCTGAACCACTCCTGCACGTCATAATCCGCATCAATAAACGGAATCCCCAGCTTTTCGGCATAGCGAATATTTTCTTCCTTGCGGATGTTATATTCCTTCAGCGGGTGGATGTTGGGGTTATAGAAAAATATCGTCTGCTCAATCCCCTCATCCGCAATTGCTTCCATCAACTCCCCCGCACACGGCGCACAGCAAGAATGCATCAGCACCTTGTTAGATTCATGCGGAAAGTTTAGCTTTGCGGTTCTTGGTTGGGTGTATTCTGTCATGAGTGGTTTATAAACAAGCTTAGGTTTATAAACAAGCTTAGGTTTATAAACAAGCTTAGTAGAAAAATCAAATATCTTAGCGCTGAAGCTCGAAGGCGAAAACTTTGTTGAAAATTTCTTCGCCTACTACCAAATCTCCCGATCTTTGTATCGACCATAGAGAAGCTTTTTCATCGAACATTGGGTCACCATTAAAATCAACATGCGACTTTATCGACCTTATGTCATCTGCACTCACGCCTTGCTCTTGGAAAAACTTCCCAACGATTGCACTAACCTCATCCACCATAGCGTCGAACACATATGAAGGCGGGCAAGCTGACTGCTTACGAAGATCACTATATTTCAATATAGCATCAAAGAAGTTACCCTCTGCACGCTGTTCGTCAGGTGCGGTCATATATGACTTCAACATCTTGCCATAATACCCAAAAAACCCATCGCCTTTAATTGCTCTATCCATAGGAGCTTCATCCACTTCAAACAAATGTTCCATAAATTCCTTACGGCTATCATATAGCTCAAACAAAGCTGCATACATCTTATCTCTACTTTCTTGAAGTTTTACCATATGCCAGCATTAAACTATGTTAACTGGATTGACAACCGATTATTGTTAATATAAATAAACCACCATGAGCAAAGCAGACTTAAGTTGGTACACAGAAGTATATGGCGAGAATTTTGGGCCGGGTGGAGCTGTGGTGGCAATTCGCTCCGCTCTTCTTTTCATGGAAGGCTATTGCGAAAGCGGCGAATGTGACATTCGAGAAAAAACATTACTTTCACACCTATTTGCTGGCCTAGAAAACAATATCTCTAGATTGGCTGAGATGTACTCCGAGCAAGTGCGCACCATGAGCGAGGGAGAATATGACTTGGACGACGCAAAAGAATATTACCCAACTGATTACGCCGAAGCTGCATGCAATATATCCCAAAGATCCTTAGAATTTATTTTGACAATCTTTGAGGTGATCTCGCAAAGAGACACATCCCTAAAAAGCACCGACGAAAAAACAGACTTTCGCAAAATCAGAGAAAAGGCAGATATGCCACTGAACAAGGGAACTCTTGAGACAGTGTCGAAAATGCTAACAAAAATGGCGGCTGAAATTTACGCACAACATCTCTTCCTCAATGACAATGGCGCAACTAGGAAGGTACCCACTATATACAGCCTAAAAGAATCTAGACTAGGAAAGGGAACAATAGGCAATTTAAATTTGACGATAGGAAGTGTAATCAGCGCAAGAACAAATACTAAAATTGACGACATTCAATTACTTCGCTCCCATCTCTATAGAATAGATAAAAAGTTTGGCATCGGCGCTGACGAAGAAGAAAGCAGAATCGAGCGCTAAGGCACAAGCCACTTCCCGGCCATCTCGCCTTGCGCGTCCCACTCCAGCTCTGCGCGGATATGCCCTACTGAATCTAGGTATAAATAATCCAGCGCGGAATAGTTACAGACGATCACGGCGAAATTCTCTTTTGCGCGGACTTGGTCTGCATCTGTCATAGCCCTGCCCTGCACTCCATCAAGCCCGTCACCCGCTTCTGCCAACTCCGTCCCTTCTGCGAGTTTACCAGAATAGCATTTCCGCCCTTGGTCTTTCGTATCCGCCCATCTTGCCCCAGCCAATTCGTCCATATTATGCACATGCGCAAAAGCCTTGAAGCGAAGCTGTGTTTTTAGACTCTTACTATATGCATGAATTGTAATTTGCGGATTTTCTCTAATCTGTTGCACTTTTGCGCTGCGAATGTCGGTATGGAAAATTATAGAACGGCGTGCCGCATCAAACTTCCTAAGCACAACTGCCCGCACTTCCGCTGTTGCATTGGCATTCACGCTTGCAACATTCACAATTCGATAGTCGTGATTGCGGTCTTTCACTGCCCTCTCAAGATCAGAACATGTACTTATATATATATCGTCAAATGCATTCGGCATAAAAATTCCACTTTAAATTGAGTTTTTTAAATAAAACTGCACCAAGCTAAGACTTTGTTAACCAACGCAGGGTAAAATCTAACAGATCAAAGGGAGATTATAAATGAAAAAAGTTTTAATAGTAGATGACTCAAAAGTAGTTCGCAAATTTGTGGCCAAAAGCCTGCAAGATATCGGATTCAACGATTTAGCCGAGGCCGAGGATGGTCAGGTAGCACTAGACACTGTGAAGGCATCAATGCCTGAGGTCATATTACTTGATTGGAACATGCCAGTTATGGACGGCTTGGAGTTTCTAATAGAGCTGCGTAAGCTTCCAAATGGCGGCGATCCTATCGTGATCTTCTGCACAACGGAAAATGAGATGTCAAAAATTCAAACAGCAATTGGCGCTTCAGCTAATGAATATATCATGAAGCCATTTGACAGTGAAATTTTGCGCTCAAAATTCATTCAATTAGGAATTATGAATGGCTAAGCAAATCAACATTTTAATTGTTGATGACTCTGCTGTTATAAGAAAAATCCTCACAAAAATATTAGCTGAGGGCGAGTCTTTTAACGTCATCGGCGAAGCTGAAAACGGGCAAAAAGCGCTAGAAATCCTTCGGGGTTGCAAGGGCAAAACAGACGTGCACGTTGTTCTGATGGACTTGGAAATGCCTGTAATGAATGGCTACGAGGCTTTACCTAATGTAAAAAAGCTATTTCCTAAATCCAGAACTATTGTTGCGTCATCGCTGAGTCAGAAAGGAGCCGAGGCAAGCATCAAAGCACTCGCCGCTGGCGCAAGTGACTACCTGCCAAAGCCAACGCTTAGCTCAGAAGAAAGCATGCAAACATTCGCTAATGACTTGCGCATGAAGGTCAAGGTTTTGGGCAATTCTTCTATCAGCGGCTACAATGCTGCGGCAAATTTCCTCAAGCCTTCGGGCAGCACAGAGAAAGCCCCAAAAGAGATATTATCACTCCTGCCCGACAGAAATTACACTCCAAAAGCATTGGTAATTGGCTCTTCGACAGGCGGGCCAGAAGCTTTGCTGAAGCTTTTCAAAGGCCTTGATGCGGAAAAATTAAAAAACATCCCCATCTTTGTCACTCAGCATATGCCTACAAAATTCACCGCTCTTTTGGCAGAAAGCATTTCTAGATACACAGACTTCAAATGCGCAGAAGGCAAGCAACATGAAATCATCAAACCTGGCAACGTATATCTTGCCCCAGGTGATTTCCACATGGAAATCATACGCAACGGTGTAGAATACATGGTTAACTTAAACCAAGGCGAACACATCAATTTTTGCCGCCCGTCTGTCGACCCAATGCTTAATAGCTTGCTAAAACTATACGGAGACAATTTGCTATTCGTTATGCTCACGGGGATGGGAGCAGACGGACTAGACGCAGCAAAGAATGCAGCAGAGAAAAGAGCTGTTGTAATTGCACAAGACAAGGAGACTTCAGTGGTCTGGGGGATGCCAGGAGCAGTTGCACGCGAAGGCATATGCAGCTTAGTAGCCCCAATTCCAGAGCTAACACACAACATCATGAAAAGGTATTAATGGAAAAAGGAAACTTTATATTTCTAAGCGATTTACTGAGAAAAAAGTCGGGAATTAGTCTAACTGAAGAGAAATCTTACCTGCTAGAAACTCGCCTAAAGCCCTTGTTGCGCAAGCACAAGATTGACGACATGGCTGGGCTAGTTGCAAAAATTCGCATCAACCCAAGAGATCCAATTGTGGGAGAGCTAATAGACTCCATGACCACAAATGAGTCTTTGTTTTTCAGAGACACAAAACCATTTAGCCAGCTTGAAACTATAATCTTGCCTGAGTTCGTAAACAAGCCAATGCGCATTTGGAGCGCTGCCGCATCTTCAGGACAAGAGGCATATTCAACTGCACTGACTCTGGAAAGCAAGCTATATAAAAACTATACGATCCTAGGGACAGACATCTCGCCAACTGTGATTAAGAAAGCGCAAGAAGGTCGCTATACTCAGTTTGAAGTTCAGCGCGGATTGCCAATTATGATGCTAATGCAAAACTTCAAACAAGACGGCGAGAGCTGGGTGGTGAACGATGCGCTAAAGCAGAAAATTCAGTTCAAGCCATACAACCTGATGGACAGCTATTTAACGCTCGGCCGCTTTGATATTATTATGTGCCGCAACGTGCTGATCTATTTTGACAGAGAAGTAAAAACAGCAATTCTTGATAAAATGCGTCAGATCATAAATCCAGAGGGATATCTATTCCTCGGCAGCTCTGAAACAATGCTCAACACTTCAGACAAGTTCGTGCCTGTTCCAGGTCATGCGGGATTATTCAAGCCAGTATAGGCTGCTTGTTCAACTCCGCCACGGCATCTGCCGTACCAACATGCAACCATTTGCAGCAATTTTCCACGCCAACAAAATCGGGCAAGAACTGCTTATAAATCTCGCGCAGGGAAAAATGCTTTGGCAGCGCCGCAATTTCACTCGCAGCAAAAACTCGCGGGTGCAAAATTTGAGTGGTGGTAAAAACATGACTTGCAGAATCACCATCACGCCAAGTCACGGAAGCATCCTTCAGATCAAAATCGCCGACACCATCATAGCCCCAAGCGCTTGCAATTGGCTCAAGCAACATCGCCCCCGCCTGCCCGTCATAGGCCGCAAGCAGCTTCGCAATCCCAGAAGAATCTCCATAAATCACATCAGAGCTCGTCACAATAAACGGCGCATCGCCAAGCAACGGAAGCGCGTTTAGCACCCCACCACCAGTTTCCAAGCGCTCTTCCTCACGTGAAATCAAAACCTCAACATCATTGCGCTTTGCCAAATGCGCTTCGAGCATATCTGGTAAATAACAGCTATTAACCACCACGCGCTCAAACCCAAGCTCCACCAGCAAATCAATCTTGCGGTTAATCAGGCTTCGGCCTTGCACCTCAATCATCGGCTTCGGCATTTCCAGCGTCAGGGGACGCATACGTGTACCAAGCCCAGCGGCCAGAACCATTGCTGTTTTAAGCTGCGATTGCATCAGACGAGTTCTCCTCAAACCAAGTTTTTAGTGGGGCAAGCGCTGGATGCTGCAAATCATTACGAAAATGCGCCCAAACTCGTGGTAGAAAATCTAAGTAGCGCGGCTTGCCGTCACGCTTGTTCAAGCGATGGAATATTCCAATAATTTTCAAATTCCGCTGCGCACCCAAAATTGCATAATCACGCAAAAATTCTTCCGACTTACCGCGCAGAATTTTTGCCACAACATCGGCCGAAACATCGCGGCGCGCATCCTCAAGCAATGAGACATAATCATATGCAACATTACCAATCACCGCATCTTGAAAATCTAGCAGCCCAACTTTTTGCACGCCATCACGCGCTGGCAACCACATCAAATTATCAGCATGATAATCACGCATCACCACACCATTATTTGCACTAAGCTGCGAAATGAGCTTTTCCCAAAGCGCCACAAAACTTGCCTTGTCTGCATCGTTGGCGCGCCAGTCTATATAGAGCAAAACCTCTTGCAGCATTTTTTCCACGCTATATTTCGGCAAATCTGCGTCACGTGGCAGCTGATCCAAAACCTCAATCGCTTGGGTATAAAGCCCCTGCTCGTCTCCACCAACTCGCAGCACATTGCTGAACGAATCATCACCAAAATCTTCCAGCAGAAGCAACCCATTTTCCACATCTTGGGAAATGATGTCTGGCGCGTTCAGTCCAGCACCCAGCAGAATTTCATCCATATGCAAAAACGGCCGCACATCCTCAGTTGCAGGCGGAGCTACCATCAGCATGAATGTTTTGCCACCCACATGAATCCGCTCGTAATGACGGTTGGAAGCATCGCCCGCTAACGGCGCTCGCTTATAGCCCGCAAGCCCTTGGCCAGTTAGCAACGCATCAATATTATTATTCAAATCTGTCATATAAATCTTGTTTGAGAGCCGTTTTTGTGGTACAATTAGGTAATGATTACGACACTCTTACTAATCAGTTTTATATTAACTTTCATAGAATTTCAGCAAGAAAATAGCCATACCGAAAATTTAATTCCAATTAAATCGGTAAATGCTTTCTAGTGCGCACTTTAAGTGGAGAAATTCATTACT
>JALZVI010000193.1 GCA_023301015.1 Rickettsiales bacterium
GATGCTCGCGGTGTGATCGGCGTGACCGAACGCGCGAAGTATATCCTCCGTGTCCGCGACTTAGCCAAGGCAAGTTGCGAAAAATACGTTGGTAATGTATAATATACAAAATGAAAAACGGATTTACATTAGTTGAGCTTTCAATCGTCCTCGTAATCATCGGGCTGCTGATTGGCGGGATATTGGTTGGGCAGTCTCTGATAGACTCCGCCAAAATCAACCAAGCAGTGAGACAGATTCAGCAATATGACATTGCGGTTAGTAACTTTCAGGAGCGTTTTAGGCAGCTACCTGGGGATAGTAATCTATTTGCAGACGCTGGCAATAATGATGGCGATTTCAATGATACGCTCGCAAGCGGATCCTGTTCAGCTGGAGATTGCCTAGAAACGCAAAGCTTTTGGAGGCATTTATCTGATAGTAATATGATAAGTGAAACATATACAAATGGTTTCTTCCAAGAAGGAGTTACTTCTCCTGAGGTATTTGAACGCCCGCTATACGTATTTTGGCAGTTCAATGAAAGTACATCATACACAAAAGGTGGTGTCTATTATACTGGAGATGATGATGCACTTAAAGCTATGTCTCTGGATAACAAAATTGATGATGGCGTACGCACCACGGGGTATGTTAGGACTAGCGTTGACGATGAAGCATGTACCATTGGCAGCCAGTGCGAAATTTATATTTCCATCATGTCCACCACTGGCAACCCACTCAACAACTAGATATTGCAGATTGCCAATTTAACCGCTATATAAGCTTTATGGCACATGACCCACTAATAACAATGTTCAAAGGCAAAATCCACCGCGCGACGGTGACTAAGGCTGATTTGCATTATGAAGGCTCTATCACGATTGACACTGACCTGCTAGATGCTGCGGGGATTTTGGTGCATGAGCAGGTGGATGTGCTGAACATCACCAACGGCAATCGATTCACGACATACACAATCCCTGGCACAAAGGGTGAAATCCAGATCAACGGCGCAGCTGCACATTTGGCACAGCCTGGCGATATGGTGATTATTTTGGCCTATCAGCAAATGACTGAAGCAGATGCCAAAAACCACCAGCCGAAGGTCGTTGTGGTTGATGAGGATAACCAGCAAATTTAAGGAAGGCGAAAGGCTCTAGCGTCTATCCATGGCCGTTCCAGCTTGGTTCGACCTCCCAATCGTCTCTTCCGCAAATTTTTCAAAGCTAGGTGAGGCGACAAGCCCTTTGAAGGCATCCTGATGTTGAACAAGCACAGCCATTGCCCTTTCAGATTTCTTAGCAGTTGCGCCCGACAACCCTCTGGAAATATCACGGTTTATGAAGTATATTTTCCTATACACCTCGGGCATAACTGCCAAATCCATTCCGCCCGTATCGCGAGCAAGTTTATCAAATTTTTTGTTTTTGGAATTCACATAAATATTGGCAGCAAATGAAGGTAAACAACCTGTTTTGAGGCTACTTGCATATTCACCGCTTTGCACAGCAATGGCAGCTTGGCCGAGCAATTCATTAAACAGGCTCAAAGCAGCTAGCTCGTCAGGTTCTAAGCTGCTTGCGCTTGGATAGGAGGGGTCGTCTTGTTGCTCGATAAGAATTCTCATTACGCGAGTTTCAGCAAAAGCCACCGCCTCCATCATTCCATATTTTGCTTCGCCTGAATATGAAGTTGGTATGGTTTTTTTATGTATTCCTGTCCAGCGCACTTTAATCCCTAATAATTTATTGGAACGTGGCTTACTAGGCTGCCTAAACATGTCAATGTTTTTGTCTGTTGGCGTGCCTTTGAGGCGCATATGTCTTGCATCATTTTGGTAATGGTTTTAAAGTTGTTGTTATGACAAAACTTACATTACAGCTCCGTTCAGAAGAAATCCCAGCGTCTATGCAAGCTCCTGCTGCTAAGGCATTTGCGGAGGCGCTTGGCCTTGACGGGTTTATGCACTCGCCGCATTTTATCGTGGTGCAAGGTGACTTGCCAGAAACGCAAGCTGATGAAAATGTGGAACGCAAAGGCCCAAAAATTGGTGCGCCAGAGCAAGCAATGGCGGGCTTTATGCGCTCATGCGGTGTGGCAGATGTGAGCGAGCTTGAGGAGCGTGACGGATATTATTTCTTCTCCAAGCAATCAAAAGGTGAGCCGACGGCAGATTATTTAGCCAAGAAAATTCCAGAGGTTTTGGCGGCCTATACATGGCCAAAATCAATGCGTTGGGGCAGCCACGAAATTCGTTGGGCGCGTCCTCTGCACGCAATCGAATGCGAGTTTGGCGGCGAGACTGTTGAGTTCAATCTAGGGCATATTGCCAGCAGCGCACTAACGGCTGTAAATGACGATGTGCTCATTGACCAAGAGGCACGCAAGCAGCTTATTATTTCTGGCGCAAAGACGTTGCATGAAGGTGTTGAGCTGGATGAGCGTTTGCTGGATGAAGTGAATAATCTGGTGGAAACTCCCGTTCCTATGCTGGGAGAATTTGACGCAAGCTTTTTGGAAGTGCCAGCCGAATGCTTGGTAACATCAATGAAGTCGCACCAAAAATATTTCCCGGTTTATGAAGATGGGAAATTGGCGAGCAAATTTGTGTTTGTCGCAAACTTGGCCGCGGAAGATGGTGGCGTGAAAATCCGCAAAGGAAATGAAAAGGTTCTGC
>JALZVI010000194.1 GCA_023301015.1 Rickettsiales bacterium
CTCATTTAATCCAAGAAGAAAATGGCTAAAATAAAACTCGGTAAAACCAAAGACAGCAGAACCAGAAGAAAACCCAAAACCGAAGATGCAGAAATTGAGGTTTTACAAAAAATGCTCAACGAAAAAGAGCAACCGAGTTTTAAGAAATACCTATTGCAAAAAGGCTATAGTTTACAAACGATTAAGAGTTTTGAAGTGGTTGTAACTAAATATCTAAAATGGCTTGAAAAAGAGAATGTAGAAGATGTATCAGCAAGTTATAATGATGTAGTATGTTATATTCAAAAGTTACGAAATACAGTTAAACAACGAACGATACAATGTGAAACTAACTCAATAAAACATTATTATAATTACTTAAAAGAACTTGATTTAGTAAAAGAAAATCCAACTTTAAATATTGCAGTAAAAGGCGTAAAAAGAAAGATACTTTACAACACGCTTAATAAACAAGAATTGGAGAAATTATATAATGATTTTAGAAATATAGAAAACGAGAGTTTAGCTAAAAAGCGAAATGAAGTTATAGTGAGTTTACTCGTTTATCAAGGCTTAAATAGTACAGAATTAGGAAGATTAACAACAGCCGATTTAAAATTAAGAGAAGGTAAAATATTTATAAACGGAACACGAAGAAGCAACGAAAGAACCTTGAAACTAGAATCACATCAAATCTTGGATTTTATGGAATATCAACTAAAAACAAGAGCAGATATTTTAAAGGAAACAGGAAAAGAAACTGATTTATTATTTACAAGTTTTGGGCGAAGTACAAAGTTCAATAACATCATCAGTAAACTCTTACCACAATTAAAAAAGCTGAATAAAAAAATAAAAAGTGTACATCAAATAAGAACAAGCGTTATTGTTCATTGGCTTAAAATGTATAATCTTCGAGAAGTTCAATATATGGCAGGACATCGTTATGTAAGTTCAACAGAAGCCTATTTAATCAATGATTTAGACGATTTACAAGAAGAAATAGAAAAATACCATCCAATTGGATAAAAGCTTCGCAAGTTCCTTCGTCACTTGCTCGCAAATAAAAAACCAATCATTACGCAAAATCCCACACAAGATAAAAGCCAGATTATTGCCAAAAAAGGCAACAAACCTCTGTCTTTTATCTTGTTCCGCTTGCCACCACTTCTATGGTTTTTATGTCACATTTTTTGTAAACCAACTCACAAATAGCACTTTATAACTTGCTCGTTCCTCACAATTATAAACAGCTATTGCCAACGCTAAAAAACAAAAAATCCGCCATAAAAACCATCCCAAGCTATGTTACATAATAGTAATTATAAGTTCGCTTCGCACAATTTTTAGAGTTGTTATTTTAGAAGATAAAAAATCGTCGTTATAATTGCTATTATGTAAAATATCCGCTCTTCCAACGCTTTTTGCAACCGCTTCTGCCAGCGCACTAGGATTAGTTGATATTTACTTCGTAAGCCACCGCACCGAATTTGTACAAAAAAAGCTTCACAAAAAGACATCAAGCGAAAAAGCTTGCTTTACTTCTTTGCTTGTTTTTTTGCACAACTCGTTCCGCCAATCTTTGTGTCGCTCTATGCCGCTAGGCAACATTTTTAAAAGCTGAAGATTGCCTTTGCGCTTAAAAATCCACCGCCTAAATCTTCATCTTTTAAAAACGTGTTCACTCTTGCTAAAATGCTGAACGTTTTAAAAGGTTGCGGAAGCTGTTGGCTGATGCGGAAGAGTTCCGCAAGCTTTTAAAATGAAATAACTGAAAGGCGTTAGTAACCGCAAACAAGCTAAAAAAGCGTTGGCAGAAAGGCGAATGGGAGTATTTTACATAAAACTGGTTATAACTACAGGTGGCGAAGCGTTGGACTTTTTAGGGAATGTATTATAACCCGTTTTATGTAACATACCGAGGACAGGAAGCAGGCGAAACACAGAGGTTTTTGAGGAACGAAAATACTGGGTTTTGCCTGCGCGGACATCTTCCGAGTAAGAAATATTGTTATCTTAGCAAGGTCGAAAGACATACGTTCTTTTAAATAAAATTTTGATAAAGTGCTTTAGAGAAAATGGTAAAAGCGTTCCAAAAATCCGTTAGAGTCGTATAGATATGGCTTCCAAGGACAGGAAAAAGATGATGAAGTTAAAGGTGAGGGAAATAGCATCAACTACAAGTACAGAATGCACGACCCAAGAATTGGAAGGTTCTTTGCGCCTGACCCATTAGAAGCTAATTACCCATTTTATTCGCCTTATCAATTTAGTGGAAACCGATTAATAGATATGGTAGAGCTTGAAGGACTTGAACCAGCAAAGCCAGGTAGTGAAGAAGGAGAAATGCAAGAAGCAAGACTCAAACGTAACGGTAAAAATTTCGGTAGATGGGGAAAGCGAAAAAAGAAAGAATGGTTTTGGCATAAAGGCACAGAATATACAGAAGCTGGTTGGTATGGGAAAGATGATTATGAATTAACTCAATTAGATTATGAGAACGGTCAAGTATTACCAGCAGCAGCATTTTATGAGTTCGGATTAAGGCAGATTAAACCAGATGGTAGTCCTGCTGGTTCTGGAGATTTTTATTCATCAGTAGACCAACAAGGTTACCTTACAGGCGATACAGGAGCAAATCCTACATATCTTGAATTACCTTGGTATGTAGGCAATCCAGCTAAAGGACCAGCAGCTGTAAAGTCATTAGCAGCCAGTAGTAAATTAGGTAATTTATTTTTTAGGACAAGAGGTTTAGCTTATGCGTTTCTAAAAAGAATAAAACTAAATCTTCCAAAATCTCAAGCACCAGTTGCACAATGGACAGTAACTGATGATATTTTGAAAAAAGGGTTTGATAAAAGCACAGGATTTATTTATACTAATAATACAACTCACGTAGGTAAATTTCAATTATTTAAGACAGATAATGGATATAGAGTTATAGTTAAGCACGTTAAAGATGGAGATGTGCATTACCACGCTGGTAAAGCTGCTGTAAATGGAAAGGAAATTTTATTTAAAAGTAGTGATGAAGCAGCGGAATGGTTCCAAGTTAATAGATATACAAAAATTGATGATGTAAACCATTTTTACACGAAACTACCAAAGGAATAATGGAGTTAAAAGAAAAGATTAATAATATTAAAAGAAAGACATTTATAGAGTCAAAAAAAGAATTTTATAAGGCTATTTTTGGTGGTGGCTTTTTAGATATGGTATTGATGGAAGATTACATAAATCCAGAGATAAATACAGTAATTTCTTTTATTGAAAATCCTAAAATAAGCAAGAAAAATTATAGAGTAATGCCAACAATGACAATAAGTTCAAAAGAAAATGTTGTTGTAAATAGAAGTATTGCAGATTTTGTAAATGATTTTTTTGAGAATGATGTTGTTAGTTATTTGTTTAGTCATATATATAATACTGACCACGAAATTAGTGGTTACATAAGTTTAAAAAAGAAATCATTTGTTGAGAATTTTAATAAACTTTTATCTACCTACGGGTTTATAACAAATGAGGATAATACAAAGTTTATTTACTATTGTGCCAGCAAGAGTTCAGAGAAAATTTATTTTTACAAAGGTTTAATTAAAGAAGATAAATTTATCAAAATATTGAATTGAAGCAATAACAAAATTAGTTCTAAACTCTAACAGGAATGTTAGAGTTTTTATTTTACAAAGCCTTTAATTTAGACGCTTTAACAAGATTGTCAATCAAATAGAAAAGATGGTTTTTATCTTCTTCTGGCAATTGTTCAATATCATCAATACGTTTTAAAACTTCTTTATCATAAGTTGAGAGCTGTCCTTCGCCAATCAAGAAATCCACAGATACATTAAACTCATTAGCAATTTTTAAAAGAATATCTACAGATGGTGTATTCTCGTTACGCTCGTAATTACCAATAATGGTACGAGAAACACTTACACGCTTCGCTAACTCGCTTTGTGAGATATTAAGCTTCTTCCTTAAACTAATTATTTTGCTTCCAATGTCCAACATACTTAACGGATATCAAGTGTTTTTAGTAATAGAATACAATATTAGTTAAAATAAGTTGACAAAAGAAATGTTGTTTTGGTAGTTTAGTGAAAAGAAAAGTATACATTTGTCAAGAATCATTGACAATAAAATATTTTTCTATAATGGCAAATACATTTAAAGTTGAGAATGCAGAACAACTAATTTATGAGAACGATTTACTACAACTCACAGTTTTAGGTGGCATAAAAATAGAAGGATTAGACAGGATGCGAATAACTGTAAAGCTACAATTACAGGAAAGTAGCAGACCACCAATACGGCATAATCTTGATTTATACAACGATACACAATTAGAGAAATTTATAAGAAAGTGTGCAGAAAAGTTAGAAATAGGAACGTCAGTAATATCAGCCAGTTTAAGCGAACTCACAGAAGAACTTGAAAAATACCGTGTCGAAAGAATAAAAGAAGCTGAACAGAATTTAAAGCTAAAAATCAAGCAACTAACATTAGCAGAAAAAGAAGAAGCTGAAACATTTTTAAAGTCCAAAGACTTATTAAATAAAACAAATGAGTTAATCGGAAAATCTGGAGTAATAGGCGAAGAAGTAAACAGATTATTAATGTATATCATATTTACAAGCAGACAGCGAGAACAACCGTTACACGTTATCAGCTTGGGAAGCTCTGGAACAGGAAAGACCCATTTACAAGAAAAAGTAGGCGAATTAGTTCCGGAAGAAGAACGAGTAAGTATTACTACTCTATCAGAAAACGCCTTTTATTATTTTGGAAAACAAGAATTAAAGCACAAAGTAATACTAATAGAAGATTTAGACGGAGCAGAAAATGCACTCTATCCATTACGAGAATTACAAACTAAAAAACGTATTGTAAAAACCATTGCTAGTAAAAATAACAAAGGAGAAACTCAAACCAAATATTTAGTAGTTGAAGGTCCTGTATGTGTTGCAGGTTGTACCACCAAAGAGCATATTTACGAGGATAATGCCAATCGTAGTTTTTTAATTTACCTCGATGAAAGTGCAGAACAAGACAATAAAATAATGCAATACCAACGTCAAATATCAAGTGGCGAAATCAACTTTTACGAGCAAAAAGAAATACAAGAGTTTTTACAGAACACGCAACGCATATTACAACCAATCAGAGTCATCAATCCTTATGCAAATAAACTCAATCTTCCACAATCAGTATTTAAACCACGAAGAACCAATAACCACTATTTACAATTTATTGAAGCGATTACATTTTACTATCAATACCAACGAGAAAAGAAATACAACAAAGAAACAGGAGAAGAATATATTGAAGTAACCATTGAAGACATAGAAAATGCAAATACGCTTTTAAAAGAGATTTTATTGCGTAAAAGCGATGAACTCACAGGAAGTTGCAGAAACTATTTAGAGTTGCTCAAATCGTATTTAAAGCTTAAAAAGAAGAAACAGTTTACAGCATTAGAAATCCGCAAGCAATTACGATTGCCCAAGACATCACAATGGCGTTATCACAAACAATTAGAAGATAGTTACCTCATTAAGAAAGTAGAGAAAAAAGGCAAGCAAACAAATCAATATCAAGTAACCAACGAAAAGGAATACAAAGAACTGGAAACGCATATACAGACTGTGTTGGATGATTGTTTACAAGATATAAAGTGTTCCATTGTTCCAAAACGTTCCAAAGCAAAAATGGAACGGTCAAAAGTAACAAAAACAGCAAGTTAGGTTTACTGTTCCATCGTTCCAAGAAAGTATATAAGTGGACTTTAAAAAAGTAGTTGTTTATGAAAAAATTAATCCTAAAAAATAATAGTTACGAATATCTACAAAGCGGTTTTAAAGAATGGTTGGACATCTTGGGTTACAATCCAATGAGTGTTTATAATCTGCCAAATATCATACGTGAGTTTTTACACTTTTTAGAAAGTAAGAATATTAATCACATCAATAATTTAGAGCAACAACATTATAAAGATTACTATAATTACATATATAATCGAGGAAATCAAAGACGTGGCGGAGGATTAAGCAATAATTACATCAACAAGCATTTACAAGCAATCGAGAAGTTTTTACAATACTTGCATCACAAAGGAATGCGCAATGTTCCACATCTTGGAATTACACTATTAAAACTCAATGCCAAAGAAATAACAGTACTCTCACAAGACGAAATACAACTGCTCTACAAAGCCACATATAAAGAAGTAGAAACCCAAAGAATGGAAGCTTTACAATCAAGAGATAGAGTATTATTAACGGTGTTTTATGGTTGTGGATTACGAAGAAAAGAAGGTGCTTTTTTAGAGCTGAACGATATTAATTTAGACAGACGTGTATTGCACGTAAGAAAAGGGAAAAACTATAAAGAACGCTTTGTTCCATTTAGCAAACCCAATACCAAAATCTTTGAAGAATACATTTACGACTTTAGGCCATTACTGGCAAAGTCTAAAAAAGAAAGTAGTTTATTTATTGGCTACTCGGGAAAACCAATGTTTGGTGGTGGCTTATACACAAGATTGAAGCTATTACAATTACAAATAGAAGATATAGAATTACAAAATAAAACTATAGGACTACACACATTACGTCACAGTATTGCAACACATCTTTTAGAAGCTGGAATGCCATTAGATAAAATCAGTCGTTTTTTAGGTCATTCTTCACTCGAAAGCACACAGATTTATACACACTTAATCGACAAGAAAGATGAATAGTTTTAAGCAATATTTAGAAAGTAGAGAATTAAGTAAAAGTACCATCACACATTATAATACTTATGTTTTAGATTTTATAAGTTGGTTAGATAAAGACAATACAGAAATAGAAAATGTAACTACAAAAGAACTCACAGCATATTTATTAAAACTACAAAAACAAGGATTACAGAATAAGACAAAAGCAATTAGAATCAATTGTTTGAAGCATTATTTTAACTGGCAAACACAATGCAATAAAAGAAATGATAATCCTGCAAAGCATATTAAGATACGAGGAACAAAAACCAAGAAACTACACGATGTTTTTATGCTTCCAGAATTAGAAAAATTATATAATGATTATACAATACCAAGTGAAGATGATAAACGTAATAATAGAAATTGGTGGCAAGAACATTTACTAACAAGAAAGCGAAATAAAGTAGCATTAGGATTATTGATTTATCAAGGCTTAACAACTGCGGAAATAGATAAATTAACCGAAAATGATTTACAATTACGAGAAGGGAAAGTATTTATAAAAGGCAGTAAAAAGAGTAATGAAAGAACATTAGAGCTGAAATCACATCAGATAATGGAGGTAATGGAATATCAACTAAAAACACGTTTAGAACTTCTTAAAATTGCTCAAAAAGAAACCAATCAATTATTTATTAGTAAAGGAAAAAATATACAATCCAATAATAATTGGAAACGATTAAGTCAAGTAATCAAAGAACAAAACCCAAAGTTTACAAACTTCAAACAAGTTAGAGCATCAGTAATTACACATTGGTTAGGAATGTATAATCTTCGTCAAGTTCAATATATGGCAGGACATAAATATGTAAGTTCAACCGAAAGTTATTTAGTAAATAGATTAGAAGATTTACAAAGCGATATAGATAAATATCATCCAATGTTATAATTAAAATATTATTTTTACAAACAGAATTTATAATACAAATGAGCGAAGAAAGTATCATACCCAACGAAGTAATTACCAATAAAATATATCTGATTAGAGGTCAAAAAGTAATGTTAGATAGGGATTTAGCAGAACTTTATGATGTAAAGAATATTCGACTACGAGAACAAGTAAAAAGAAATACAGATAAATTTCCAGAGCATTTTATGTTTAGATTAACGGAAATAGAGACGGAATTTATGGTATCGCAAAATGCGATACCTTCCAAAAAACATCTTGGAGGTTCTTTGCCTTACGTATTTACAGAACACGGAATATTGCAGTTAGCCAATGTTTTAACAGGCGATAGAGCAACACAAATGAGTATTAGAATTATTGAAGTTTTTGTACAAATGCGAGAAGCTTTAACAGATAACTTAAATTTAAAACTTGATATTGAAGAAATTAAAAAGAAGCTATCAAATCATAGTAAAAATATAGAATTGGTTTTTAATTATTTAGATGAACTTATTGAAAAAAAGGACAACGAAAAGCCACGTAATAAAATAGGTTATAAAAACAGTTAGAACTTAAAAAGCTTCGCAAGTTCCTTCGTCACTTGCTCGCAAA
>JALZVI010000195.1 GCA_023301015.1 Rickettsiales bacterium
AAGCATTTCTCGCCCTGCCCCCATCCCTTCGCAAATCCTCCGAACACCCTCTTAGCGACGATTTCGAAACCATTAAGGAAGCATGTGAGCCCTTGAATGAATCCACCATCATCCCATGTTCTGCCCTTGCCAGCCTAACCGGCATAGAATCTCGCCCAACCCTAACCGCGAAACAATCCCTCATAGTCGCTGATCTAATCAATAGCCTAGGTTACAACTGTGCTCCCCATCCAGATCATCTTGGACTTCCATTTCAATGGGAGCAGCCGCTTCTCCTGACAGCCCAGCATTCCGAAACCTCCCTCGACTCGCCAGAGCTAACCGGAACACTTCGCCTGCTCTACCTGACAGTCATCGTGGCTGCATCTGACGGCGATATTTCAGAAGGGGAAATCACTCAATTCCTTTCTCAGCTTACCCCTTTGGGATTAACCGATGAGCAGATGCAAGAAATTCAACTCACGATTTGCGCTCTCAAACAAGATCCCAAAGTCGCACTGAGGAGTCTAAATCGCATCGCTAAAAGTATTCCCCAAGACAATCGCGAAGCAGTCCTACGGCACCTCACCGCAGTAGCTGCTGACGATGAAATCATCACAAGTGACGAGCTAAAAGTTCTCAAACGCATCACTAAAGCAATGAAGCTAGAGCCTGAAATTCTAGAGCAGATGATTGAATCCATCACTGAGTTCAAAACGGTTCAGGTGATTTCTTCTGGAAAATCCAAAGCAGGAGAAAAAATTCCTAAAGCACCTACGCAACAAAAACAATCTCCTCTCACTCTCGACCACGAACGAATCGCCGCAATCAGCCAGGAGACTCAATCCGTGGTAGCAATCCTCTCGGAAGTGCTTTCAGAGGAAGAAACCGAACTCCCAGTAACTCCCCCCACAGCTTCAACGACTCAAACTCAGACCTCAGAAGTTCCCGATTGGTTGAGCGATCTCGAAGCTCCCTATCAAGCCCCCCTTTTGGAACTCCTCTCATCATCAACGCCCAGCTCGACCACCTTGGATAAAATTTGTCAGGATCACCACCTTATCGCCTCCTCCTTAATCGACGAAATTAATGAATGGTCTGATGAAGCTCTCGGTGACTTCCTTCTAGAACTTGATTCCAGTGGTGAACTTTCTATTTATCGAGAACTCCTTCCTGCACAAGCTACCGCATAATTCATGAAAATTAAACGACGCGAACGCGATGCCGTTCTTCAATCACTTCAAGCGGGCCTCGTCCCGCGCCAAGGACTCCATCTCATTCAGGTAGGACGTAAGCTCGAGACCGAAGCAATTCTTCAAGATGTCGAACGAATCAAAGAAGGAGGAGCATCTTTCCGAATCATCGTCGGGCGATTTGGCAGCGGTAAGAGCTTTTTCATCAATCTTGCCCGCACCGTAGCTCTCACTCAGAATCTCGTTGTCATCCAAGCTGATTTCACGATGGAGCGCCGCTTATATTCAAGCAGCGGAGACGCGCGAGCGCTTTTCAGTGAGTTGCTTCGAAACATGGCGACACGATCCCAACCTGATGGCGGAGCTTTGGCTTCTATTTGCGAAAAATGGATTAGTGAAGTCAGACACCGAACCCTCAGCTCAGGCGGCACCAATCATGATATCGAGAAAGAACTCGAGCGCGATTTGGCCGACCTTCAAAACTTGGTTGGAGGCTTCGAATTTGCCGAGGTTCTCAAAGCCTATTTCCGAGGATGGCAAAATGGAGATGCGGCGTTGCAAGCGAAAGCCCTCAAATGGCTCCGCGCTGAATACACGACTAAAACAGAAGCGCGAAAAGACCTCGGAGTGCGCCGAATCATTGACGATGAAAATATCTATGACAGTCTCAAATTGTTAGCACGATTCTGTCGAAAAGCGGGCTACGACGGCCTGATGGTCGCTCTTGATGAACTGGTCGTCCTCACTCATCGACTCCCCAGCACCCGAGCGCGGACCGCAAACTTCGAAGCAATTCTAACCTTCTTTAACGATGCCATCCAAGGACGCTCCGAGCATCTTGGCTTCCTTCTCGCGGGCACAGATGACTCTCTCACCGATCCCCGCCGTGGGCTCTATTCTTATGAGGCACTTCGCTCACGGCTCGCTGAAAACCGTTTCGCACAAGAAGGATTTGTCGATCTTTCAGGGCCGGTAATCCGACTCCAGTCTCTGACCCCTGAGGACCTCTTTGTCCTTCTCAGAAATATCTCCCTCGTTCATGCCAACGGAGATACCGAACAACGACTCGTGTCAGACGATGGAATCTCGGCTGTGCTTAATCAGGCCAATGACCGACTAGGTGCCGAGTTTTTCAAGACTCCCAGAGATATCATCCGCTCTTTCGTCGGTCTTTTGAATGTCATTGACCAAAACCCAGGGAAAACCTGGCAAGATATCCTCGGGACATCAGCTGAGAACGTTTTTCAAAAACCTTCTACTCCCCAGTCAGTGGAAGAGGAAATCGAAGCCTCTTCAGACTCCACTGAGGATGATGACCTCACCGCTTTCAAACTCTAACCCTCCTCCCCTTGGCTTCAGCTTACCGTAAACTCTCTGAGCCAATTCAGCGCGTTCTTCATGATGCCCGCTGGGATGAACTGCGCCCGATTCAATCAGACAGCATCCATGCCATCTTTGACACTGACGCCGACTTAATCATCGCGGCTTCAACTGCTTCGGGAAAAACCGAAGCGGCTTTTTTACCCATCCTTTCCAAACTCATCGAAGCGCCTCAAGACGGCATTCACACCCTCTACATCGCTCCACTCAAAGCCCTCATCAATGATCAACATCTACGACTAACTAATCTCCTCACTCACACCCATCTTCCTGTTCACAGCTGGCATGGCGACGTCCCGGGAACTCAAAAACAAAAAATCCGCTCGAATCCAGAAGGGATTCTTCTAATCACCCCCGAATCCCTTGAATCCTGTTTCATCAACTACAGTCGCTTTCTCCCAGCCCTGTTTTCTAATCTCCAGTTTATCATCATCGATGAACTCCACGCCTTCGTAAATGACGTCAGAGGTGTCCACCTTGCCTCACTTCTTTCACGGCTAGAGACCATTCCGAGCCAACACCCCCGGCGCCTCGGACTCTCCGCCACCCTCGGCGACTTTGACCAAGCCCGTCACTTCCTTAATCGTAACGAACCAGAAGCCGTCACTATCATCGAAGACCCTGAACTAGGCCGCGATGTTTTACTTGGGTTACGTGCCTATCCAAATCCATCGAAGTCAAAGCCCAAGACGAAAGACGCCAAAGTCAAAGCGGACGGAGAGCCTGAAATCTCCCAACTTGCGCATGAACTAGCCCGTGTTTTTCACTCGGACTCAAACCTCATTTTCACCAACAGCCGAGCTACCGCAGAACTACTCACCGACGAACTCTCTCAAATTTCCAAACAACAATTCTGGCCCAGAAATCCCTTCCTAATCCACCATGGATCGCTCTCAAAAGAAGTCCGGCAAGATACCGAAAAAAGACTCAAAAAAGGCGAGCCCCTCTCTGTTTTCTGCACTAGCACGCTCGAGATGGGAATCGACATCGGAAACGTGAAAGCCGTGGGTCAACTTTCAGCCCCTTGGTCTGTCTCCTCGCTTGCTCAGAGACTCGGGCGTTCTGGACGAAGAAAAGGAGAGTCCGCCATCCTCAGAATGTATGCTCTCGATGATCCCCTCACGAAAGCATCCACCCTCGAAAGCCAATTGCGCCCACAACTCCTCCGCAGTATTGCCCTTGTCGAACTCCTCAAAGAAAAGTGGCTAGAACCTGGACCCAAGCCGCACCTTCAGCTGAGCACCTTCATTCAGCAGATTCTTAGCATCCTACGCCAGACTGGCGGAGCATCAGCTCAGACCATCTTTGATCGCCTCTGCCAGAATGGCATCTTCTCAGAAATTTCAGTTCCTGACTTCAAATCCATCCTGCGTTCGCTTTCCGAGCATTCTCTCATTGAGCAAATGGCTGAAGGCCTCCTCATTCTCGCCCCTGCTGGCGAGCAGCTCACTCATGATCGTGACTTCTACGCCGCCTTCCAAGCCAGTGAAGATTTCACGATCCGCTCACGCGGAGAAACCATTGGCCTTCTCCCCGCTGATCAAATTCCTCCGGTGGGAGAAAATTTTATTCTCAATGGAAAACGATGGGTCGTTGAAGACCTTGAACACCGCTCAAAAATTGCCGAAGTGCGCCGCACCTCAGCAAAGAAAAAGCCATTCTTCGGCGGCGAGCCCGGACAACTTCATAAGGTCGTTCGCGAAAAGATGCGCTCAGTCCTAAAGAGTTCGAAAATTTACCCTTACCTCCATGAAGACGCCGCAGAGGAACTCCAGCATGCCCGCAAAACTTTCGCTCAATTACAAAAAGGAATTCCGCAATGGATTCAGGATGGTTCTCAAATCCGAATTTTCCCGTGGACCGGATCGAGTGCGATGCTAACTCTCTCACTCTGTGCAAAAGCGTCAGGGCTTGAATGCCAACTCTTCAACCTCTCACTCGTTTATCAGAACGCGGCTCCTCAAGATCTCTCTCAGCATTTTAGAGACATCGTAAATGGAAAATTCACGACAGAAGACCTTGCTAGAATTTTGCCCAGCCCCTTCCTTGAAAAATACGATCAATTCCTCGATGAAGACATCCTCGCAAAAACAAATAGCCACCGTGCTATCGCGCTTAAAGATGCTCAAGAAGTCGCCATGAATTTCGAAATGCTCCCGCCACCTCCTCTTCCTCACCGCCCAAGCTCCCCAAAATGCGCGGCGGGCTCGCTACCCCGGAAGATCCCTAAAGTTTCCCCTCCAAAATCTTCTCCAAAAATTCCCGCATCCCAATCGCTTCAACCGTTTCCGAAAGCGGAAACGCCTCTCCCTCAGGAATGAGGATATAGCCTTGATCGACCCCCAGTGCATCGAGGGTCTCGCGCATCACCCGCGTCAGTTTTGGCGAGAGCGTGCGTTTAATTTCTAGGCCAATCAATCGACCATCGGGCAACTTGATCATGAGATCGATCTCAG
>JALZVI010000196.1 GCA_023301015.1 Rickettsiales bacterium
TTTAATGGCTTATTTACAATTTCCCTTTTTTATGCTTATAATGAACGGCTATACTAATTAATGGTGGGCAGCAAATTGCCACACCTCAAGAGATAAAGGTTTATGTCCAGAAAAAAATGGATTAGCGCGGAGGGTGAAGACGGAGCCGCCGCATCGAAGAAGCTTAGACCCCCCACTGAGGAGGAGCTAGAGAAGTATGGCAACGAAGAAGTTGTGGTGCTGCTGATGGGCTTCAACAACTTTGGCGATAAAATCTATAATTACATCAAAATCAAATTCCGCGACTATTTCCCAATGCGTGACGCAATCAAGAAAGGCGGGAAGTTTGACATCCACAGCTATGGCGAAGTTATTGCCGCTGGAAAAGGCGAGCCAACGCCAGAGATTCGCTCGGAAATTGAAGGCGCGTATAAGTTTTTGAGCTTCCCGAAAAACTAAACCCTACCCAATCACTAGAATAAGCTTGCATTCTCCAATCATAGAGTCTATGGTGCGCGGATAACGGGGACAGTTAAGTTATAGATGCGCTCATTCGGAGCGTTGCTAGTAGACCTAATAATCCCATAAAACATTATAGAGGATTATTATGGAAGACTTTAAAAGCTTAGACCTGCCTGCTGATTTGTTAGCAGCCTTAGATAAAATGAAATACGACAAACCAACGCCAATTCAGGCGCAAGCAATTCCGCTTGCCTTGGCTGGACGTGACGTTCTTGGTTCTGCACAAACAGGAACAGGAAAAACTGCCGCCTTCTCAATTCCGTTGATTGCCAAATTGATGACTACATCAAAAGGTTCAGCCATCATCATGACACCGACTCGTGAATTGGCAGCGCAGATCACTACAATTATCAAGCAACTTCTTGCTGAGCAAAGCGCGATTAAGACTGCATTGTTGATTGGCGGCGAAAATATTAGCGGCCAGATGAAACAGCTGCAAAAGCGTCCGCGCGTAATTGTTGGAACGCCAGGAAGAATTAATGACCATCTGCAACGCGGAAGCTTGAAACTGCATGACGCAAACTTCCTTGTTCTTGATGAAACTGACAGAATGCTCGATATGGGCTTTGGTATCCAGCTTGACGCAATTTTGCCGTATATTTCACGCAACCGTCAAACGCTGCTTTTCTCCGCAACATTGCCACCAGCAATTTTGAAATTGGCGAAGAAATATACAACTGACGCTGAGCGTGTTTCAGTTGGCGAGACTAATAAAGTTGCTTTGAAAATTAAGCAAGAAGCTGTGCATTTGCCAGAAACTGAGAAATATACTCGCCTTTGCCATGAGCTTGATGAGCGTACTGGTTCTGTGGTTTTGTTTATCAAAACGAAGCATGGCTGTGACAAAATGGCGATGCGTTTGCGCAAAAGCGGTTTTGAAGCTGAAGCGATTCATGGTGATTTGCGCCAGAATAAGCGTGACAAAGTTATCAAGCAGTTCCGCGACGGAAAATTCCGCGTTTTGGTGGCAACAGATGTTGCTTCACGTGGACTCGACATTCCGCATATTATGCATGTTATCAACTTTGATTTGCCACAAGTTGCCGAGGATTATATCCATCGCATCGGTCGTACTGCTCGTAATGACGCTGAAGGTGAAGCGCTATGCTTAATCTCTCCGCGTGACGCAGGTTTGTGGCGTGATATTCAGAAGTTGCTAGACCCAGAAGCGGGCAAAAATGCCAAGCATACAAGCAGCACAAAGAAGCCTTCGAACAGCAAGAACAAGCGTAAAGGCGATCGCTTTGAGAGCAAAGGCGGCCGAGGAAACGGCAAGCCAGCGCACAGAAAAGGCGACGATAAATTTGGTGAGAAGCCAAAGTTTGGAGACAAGCCGAAGAAAAAACCATTTAAAGCAAATGGCGAAAAACGTGATGAGAATAGCGACGAGCCAAAAGGCAAGAATGTAACTCGCAATTCACGTGGTAAGCCAACAGGCGACTTCAAACGCGCAAAACCTGAGAATAAAGAACGCGGTGAAGCAACTGAGAATAAAGGCGAAAGAAAGCCTTTTGAGCGCACAAATTCTACAAAGCCAAAGAATGGTAATGACGGTGGCGGAAGCTTCAAACGTCGCAAGAAGGCTTAAGCACCACAGCTTTGGCAGACCTAGTTTCCGAGTGTCCGCTTTGGTTTCTGCGCGCGCATGACATCATTCATGCGAAGGCGGGAACCCAGAGTCACGGACTCAGGATAATATATGGGCTAGCTCCCAGCCTTCGCTGGCGTGACGAATTTGGGACTAGCAGCACTTGAGCGCGAAGCGGGAAAGCCAAATCATAACTTCTTTTCAAACCGTTCGGTCAGATCATTAAACGCCAGATGTGCGGCCAAAGCTTCGCGCTTCTGCATCCATTGCGGCAAATATTTCGGCATCTCAATATACTTATCGCTAGCATCAAAGCCATCAAAATTTATCACATCCTGAGTTGTCAGCTTGCCCGCAAACAGTAAGTCCATCTCATGCAAGCGGCCATTATGCATTGTACGTTTCAAAAATGCCTCAACTTCAATCAACCCGCTTAAATAAACATTATCCTTATAAAAAATCACGCCACCCTCTGGTACACCGCCACGGAAAATCCGCATGGCAGACAAATAACTCTCCTCATCATCCTGCCCTGCTTTGCGGAAGAATTTGAATATATCAATAAAATCCGCGCCCTCCTCTGCCTTTTTCAGTGCCAAAACCCGCAATGCAATTCGGCGCATACGCAATAGGTCTATTGAAAAAGTGATGTATTCTGAAAAAGTTGCCAACCCTTCCTGCACCTCAGTCACCGCTGGTGAGCTATATCCTAAACAGCTTAAGATTGGTTGCTTTCGGCCGTTGATGGAGGTGAGTGTGTGAGTTAAAACTTCGTGATTAAGCAGCTGATCCAAATCCGCATCCGTGAACGTTGCACCTTCACGGATTTTCACATAGTCAGACCCTGCCGCTGCCCTTGCGGTGATATTTTTATCAATCGTAATTTGCACGGGATCTTCATTGGGATCGATATTTGCATCAACAGCTTTTTGCATCAAATCCCGGAACTCTTCCGCCTCATATTTCTTCTCTGGCGGCGGCGTTTGTACATGAAATTCTTTTGCAACCCGCAGAAAATATTTCGCGATGCTGTGATTTGTGCGCTTATATCCAGTCAGCATATCGTTTGGTGAGCCATATAACTTGCGTGAAAACTCATTCACATCTTTTGTGCCAACACCTTGCAGAATATAATACGCATCCAAGTAGCTTTGCGCATTATTACGTAGCAAAGAAATTGCAGGATGTTCGTCGCTTCCCAGCTTTTCAAGAAAGCTTCTCAGTGCAGAAATTTGATCGGAATAGTCATGCTTGTCATATGAAACTTTAGGAAATTCATAACGCCGCTTTTTAGCATTCTTCAAAAACTCATTCTGCGCATCAAGCGACCAGCTTAAAGGGGACAAGATACGAAATCCTTTGATAATAGCAACCAATTCACGGTCTAACTTCTTAATCAATTGCAGGTCACGATTGGGCATATGCAAAACATTACGCACAAACAAATGCGCTGTCTACATTTTTCGGATTTGCACTGTCTTGTTCAGCAATTTCCTATGCGCCTTCCACCCGGGCATAACAGCATCCATCAGCTCATAGAATGCGGGGCTGTGGT
>JALZVI010000197.1 GCA_023301015.1 Rickettsiales bacterium
CGCTTTACTAGCCGCAGCAACCACTGAACTTTCCTCAATGACCATCGGCACACAATAGTCTTTTTCGTTGATCGTGAAGTTAGGAGCAACTCCAAATGGCATCGGAAAATTACTAATCGTATTTTCACTAAAACCATCCAAAATCTTCTGCTGAGACTCGTCACCGTGCCAATAGCTCTTTAGCTCTCTGGCGACAGATTCTGGATCTTTGAAAAAATTCTCCACAATCCAGCGAATTTTTCCACGTTTAGAGAGCTTTGAAAAACCTTTGATGCGCTTACTATTTTCCATTATGTGCGTTTTCAAAGAAGTTCATAACAATGAATTTTAAATGCGAAAATTCAAGATTAAAAATTATGATGAAGTTAAAATTTCAATGTAATCTCGAATTTGTATGTTAAAAGTCACTTCTAATAACTTCTTAATACTGTTCTGTTCAACAACTTTTGTTTGTTGCTGTTTACTTTTGGCTTACAATAGGTAAAATTAACAAACAGATTTTTAGCAACCACTACTATTCCCTATAATCTTTGGGTAAGTGTAAATATTTTTGATAAAATGAATTTAATATTAAAATCATTAATAATATTAACCGCTGCATTCACTTCATTATCATTTCATGGTCCTGTAAGTGGTGATTTAGTTGTCAATATTGGCAATATAAAAAAGGGAAAAGGAATTATCTGGGTTGGTCTTTACGACAAAAAAGAAAACCTTTTTATAAAAGAAAAATCCATTCTACGCTATATCAAAGTGAATAAATTAGGAGAAACTCAAGTCACAATTGACAACGTTGATTTTGGTACTTATGCAATGGCGATTTTTCATGATGAAAACAATAATGGCAAATTGGATAAAAACATGTTTGGCATTCCAAAAGAACCTTATGCATTTGCCAATTGGCCAAAATCTAAGTGGCGCGCACCTTTCTACGAAGAACTCATTTTCGATTTTTTGGAAACCAATCAGGTAGTTAATACGGATTTGACAACTTGGTGGGATATGTAGGTTTGAGCGACTAAGTCGTACCCTGAGCGAAGTCGAAGGGTACACAAGCAGAGACTTATTTTTCCATTTTTGTTGACTTCGACTCCGCTCAGTCAACGCATTTGGAGGTTGACCACAACTTGAGTTAATTAATTAAAATGCGGTATATTTGCGGCTTCAAATTCACTTTAGCTCTCTTCACCCATTTTTCACTAAAAAATTTAAACCGTGAGTATATCAACCTCATTAAAAAAGCATAATTTCAGTGCAGGCCCAGCCATATTGCCTCAATCTGTATTTGAGGAAGCTGCCCAAGCCGTTTTGGATTTCAATGGAGTAGGACTTTCTATTTTGGAAATGTCTCACCGTAGTAAAGAATATGGTGCAGTCGTTGACGAAGCCGTTAGCCTTATCCGAGAAATTGGAGGTATTGATGATTCTTATGAAATTCTTTTCTTGACTGGTGGAGCAAGTTCACAGTTTTATATGGCGCCAATGAATCTCTTAAATGAGAATGAAACGGCTGCTTATGTCAACACTGGAACTTGGTCAACAAAAGCCATCAAAGAAGTTGAAAACTTCGGAAATGTAGTAGAAATCGCTTCTTCAAAAGATAAAGGTTTCAGCTATATCCCAAAAGGATATGATGTGCCTTCTGATGCAGTTTATTTGCACACTACAAGTAATAATACAATTTCAGGTACGGAATATCAATCTACACCTGCCAATAATGGCGTTCCGATTATTTGTGATATGTCTTCCAATATGTTTAGCCGACCTATCGAGGTGGAAAAATATGGGATGATTTACGCAGGCGCGCAGAAGAATATTGGCCCAGCTGGTGTTACTTTGGTTATCATCAAAAAAGATTGGTTAGGAAGAGCAAAACGCAGTATTCCTACGATGTTGAATTATAGCACACATGCTGCTAAAGGTTCGATGTTTAATACGCCACCTGCATATCCGATTTATGTTTTGATGTTAACTATGCGTTGGTTAAAAGCGCAAGGTGGATTGAAAGGAATAGAGCAATATAATATCGAAAAAGCGAATTTGCTTTATAATGAAATCGATTCTAATCCTCTTTTCAAAGGAACTGTTGCGAATGAAGATCGCTCTCGTATGAACGTCACTTTCTTGCCAACTGATCCGGAGCATACGGATGCTTTTATTGCAATGGCAACCGAAGCCGGTTGTTCTGGAATTAAAGGTCACCGTTCAGTCGGTGGATTTAGAGCTTCAATTTATAATGCAATGCGAAAAGAAAGTGTTCAAGTTTTGGTGGATGTGATGCAAGAGTTTGGTCGCAAATTCGGATAAGAACATTTTTATTCTGGCGAATATTGAAAACATGAGTCATCCCAAAAGTAAAACATTTACGTAGGTCTTTCGAACCAAGATTTACGTTCAAACTGTTTTTCAAAAAAGAGCGCAAATAAGGTCATTGAAATGGCAGCTCTCAAACGGTAAATCGGTATCGCAGTTTTGCGGTACCGATTTCCTGTTCTATGGCACCAAGTTGATAATATTAGTTTAGCCCATGGTTTCCAATTGCAAAGCATACGAAGTAAAAAATCATAAACTAAAGAGACGATGGCCAAGAGTTTCAAGGTTCTATCGAAGAACCACAACCTCGGACTTTCCATTCCAAGTTCTGATTTACAACATCTAAATGACTGCTCAATTTCCCAACGATGAATGTACGAAAAAGACATTTCCCAAGCAGTTTGTTTATCCTGAACAGGAATACTCGTTATTAAATAAATAGGTGAATTATAGTTGTTTTTATCTCGAATAATAACCAGATATAGCTGATTATCAGGGAATTCTGGATGTTTTACTGGTGCCCAAGCGATAGATATATTTTTCATTTTTTTCCGCTCCTTGTCCTTTACCAACTTTGTGTCTTTCCCTCTATAGGATCTTGCAATATTATGTATCTTTTTTAGTTCGCCGTGTTCATTCAAAAAAATATGATTACTTTTCCAACGTATGAGAAAGTCTTGTTCAAAATTTATTAACCATTCCAACATATTGGCATTGGCATAACCTCTATCAAAAACGTTTAAGGCTGTTTTTCCAATTTGTTGGTGTATTTTCCTTAGCATTCGGTAAACAATATTCGTCCCATGCTCTTTGTGTTTGCCCCGAGTAGTCCACCAAGTCATGTTAAATACAGAAGGTACTTCTCCCAACGCAGATAAAGTTACTCCAGTCCATTTATAACCTGTTGTGTAAATTCTTTGCCCGGGAGGACTAAAAAATCCAGGCCTAATTCTCGTTAGCCGTTGTCCTTTACTACTAAAAACACTACAGAGACCTCCTATAAAGAAACTCTCCGATTTCTCTATACGGCTATCATCCCATAATAACAAAGGCCTTTTTGAAACTGATTTCAATTTATTTATTCGCTCTTTGCCTCTGGTGAAGAAAAATTTATCTATGCTTTCGTGTGTCCATTTTTTACATCCAAGCATATGGCTAATCCTTTTTGTCCCTGCTGGCGCAGATTCAAAACCATTTATGAATCCGCCTAACTCGCTCAGTAACAGACCCATAGCTCGATTTCGAAACATTAAAATCGCTATAAATAAATCATAAAATGTTCGGACATATCTCGCATCAATGTGCTTTGATAATTCTTTTTGAAGTGGCGATAGGTAAGTATTCGATTGGACTAATAAGAACTCCCCTGACTTTTGTCTTATTGGCTCCTTCTTTCTATTTTGCAAAATGTTTTTAAACATAAAAGACCTCTTGTGTTTTTTGATTGTGTGGTAATAATCAAATTTACACAAGAGGTTCTTTTTTTTATAATCTTACGTGAGTATCTTACTTTTGGGATGACTCATGTTTTTTTGTTTATGAATTCTAAAAATTGAAAGTTCAAACAATTCGTCTTGCGATTTCTTTGTTTCAAACTTATGTAGCACAGGCATCCCTGCCTGTGCTGTCCTGAGCGGTTACACAGGCAGGGATGCCTGTGCTACATTATCTCCTTTCAATGTTACCAAACCCATTGATTTGCTTATTGATTTCTGCGGGATTTCCGACGTAAGTCACATTGCCCGCACCATTGATATTTGCGTCAATTCTTTCAGTTGCGTTGATTTTTGCATCGCCTGCGCCGTTGATTGAAACTTTCGTAGTTTTCGTTTCAAATTCGTAAGCATTGATATTGCCAGCACCATTATTTGAACTTGAAAAATAATCTGCACTACCACTTAGGTTAATATCTCCTGCGCCGCTAATTCGAGTTTTCAATGTCGTGCATTCGAGATCCAATTCCATATCTGCAGCACCAGAAATGATTATTTCTAAATCCTCTGTTTTAAAATTTCCTTCTGAGGTGAATGCTCCAACACCAGAAACAGTGATGACATTTAAGTCAGGCATAGAAATATAGATTCGTGGGTCTTCAGACGACTTTAAACTAACGCCTTCTTTAGTACCTAAGATCAAATATCCATCTGCATTTTCTATTTCCAAATGTTCCATGAGATTTGACTCTACTTCTATTTCAACCGAAAAATCTCCTTGTTTGAGACGAACATCAAAGTTGTCTTGAAGGTCAATATTTTCAAAATCAGAAAGATTTAAGGTCTCTTTTTTCCAATCTCCATTCCCTCTGATTCTTTCATTTTCTAAAAAGGTAAAATTTCCTTTTAGAATAAAAATTGGTAAAATTCCGAGTAGCAAAATACCTGCGAGTACGCCTATTATAATTTTATTACTTGTTTTCATGAAAGTTATATTTTAGATTCTCTGTGAAGAGAAAGGTTTTTAAAAATGTTTCTTTAAATCATCTAAACTAATGTTTAGCAACTTCATTCGTTTTACAAACTCAGGAAGATAGAGATCCATGAACTCTTTTTTCTTGAGTGCTTGCGTTCGGTTGAGTGCTTCAGGGTCAACGAAATATCCTACTCCACGTTGATTAAAGATGATACCGCGGTCTTGCAAATAAGCAAAAGCTCTCTGAACGGTATTGGGGTTCACTTGGACTTTGGCAGCCATTTCTCTTACCGATGCGACTCGGTCTCCAGTTTGCAGCGTACCAGCCAAAACCCCATCTATAATAAGATCTGCTATCTGCATAAATATTGGATTTTGATTATTAAAGTCCATGAGTTAAACTTCTTTTTCGGTTAATTTGAAATAAGTGATAATCCACATAAGTGGTGCAAGTACTAACAAGAAAAACCACTTTATAAGATAGAGATACCATTTAAATGATGCTTCAAGGTTGTCTTTGTCAAGATCGACATCAGATATACTGATATCAAAATTTCCGTTGAACGGTAAATATT
>JALZVI010000198.1 GCA_023301015.1 Rickettsiales bacterium
TTTGTGGCTTTTTTTGTTCTCATCGCGTTCAAATTTTTTGCGCGCATTGGCTAGCATGGCATGACAAATTTGCATCAGAATCAGGAGTGTCATTTTGTGGTGAAGCCATTTTGCGCCGACGAATGAGTTGGAGTCAATATATGTCCAAACCATCAGCCCGCCAAACAGCCAAGCCAAGATCATAGCTGGGTTGATGATAAGGCGGAGCAGTTTGCGCTCCATGATTTTTAGCGTTTCCGACAGCTCGCTGCCCACTTTGGCATTGGCGTGATAGACATATAGACGAGGGAGGTAGAGCATTCCTGCCATCCACGATATAACTGCGATAATGTGCAGCGCCTTGATCCATTGGTAGTTCTCTAGTATAAAGTCTGTCATGAAAATGCCCCATTGGCCGAAGCCGTTTTTATTATTGGAGAATGAAGAGTCTTTGCTGAGAATGCAAGAGATTTTGGCTGCCATTGGCAATCCGCATCTTAATTTGCCGCCAACTGTGCATGTTGCTGGAACAAACGGTAAAGGCTCTACAATCGCCTTTTTGCGCGCAATGCTCGAGGCGGAGGGGAAAACTGTGCATGCTTATTCCACGCCCCATATTGAAGAATTCAACGAGCGCATCACCCTTGCGGGGTGTCAGGTCTCGGATGATCAGCTGTTTGAGGCGTGTGAAACTGTGCGTGTTGCGGCGGAAGGTGGTGGGCTGAAGCTTGGTTTTTATGAAGCCACCACGGCTGCTGCCTTCTGGCTGTTCGCGCGCATCCCTGCGGATTTTCTGCTGCTGGAAACTGGCGTGGGCGGGCGCTTGGATGCGACCAATATTATTCCCGCGCCGCTCCTAACAATCATCACCACAATCTCTCTCGACCATATGCAGTTTTTGGGTGAGACTTTGGAAGAAATTGCGTGGGAGAAGGCGCAGATTATTAAGTCTGGGACAACCGTAATCTCCAGCATGCAGCACGATCTGGCGCATGAAATTCTGGAAGCTAAGTGTATGGAAGCTGGGGTGGGCATGCTGTGCTTTGGTGCAGATTTTTCGGTGGAGGAAAGTACGGATGGAATGCTGTTTGAATGCCAAGGCGATATGATGCCAGAAACTCTGCAATTCTCTGAACCTGCGCTTTCTGGGCCGCACCAATTCATTAACGCGGCATCTGCCGTTGCCGCCGCGATGCTGTTGAAGTTGTCAAAAAATTCGATGGAAGTTGGGGTTGTTCAAGCAAAGCTCCCATCCCGCATGGAGCGCTTGCGGAAGCCTTTCATTCCTGATGATTGGGAGTTCTGGCTCGATGGCGGGCATAATTCTGGCGCGGCCTATGCCTTAGCTAATATGGTTTTGGACGAGTGGTGCGACTATAAAAAAACATACGTCATCTTCGGCACTTCTCGTGGCCGTGATGTGGCTGGTTTCCTTAGCAAGTTCAAAGATGTGGCGGATCATGTGGCGCTTGTTGGGATTGACAGCGAGCCTAATTCTTATGACGCGGAGGAGATGCTGGAAATGGTTGGTGGCGAAGCAAAAAGCGCTCATGACAACATCAAATCTGCCGTAGAGTTTTTACATAAACAGAACCCTCAGCCAGCGAGAATTTTGTGCTGCGGTTCGTTATTTATGCGCGGCGACTTGTTTTAGATATTGACATTGCGGTTAATTTTAATTAACATGCGGCGTCTAGATTTATTGGGAGTAGTTATGTCGACAGGGAATCAAAGAAGAGGTAATAATATTGTACAGTCTGATGGCTATGATCCTCAGAGCGCAGCAGCGCAAAAAATATTAGCTGAACGCGCTACGCAAGAATGGCTTGATAGTGAAGGCTTCGCTTCTAAGGCTGCTAGAGGAGCTGATTGGCGTGAAAGCACTTTTCCATCTGATGATAACGGCGCTAAAGAATTGCAAAGATAACTTGATTTTTCTCCAATTCTGCTTAAATCTAAAGTCATCAAATTAATCACAGGAGAGTGGGATGAGTGCAGCTGAGCAGATGAAAGAATTGGAAACTTCATATAAGACAGAAGGGCGCGGTAGGGTTTATGATAACATTCTCGACACTGTTGGAAACACGCCGCTGGTTAAGCTGAACCGCATTTTGGAAGGCGAAAATTGTGTAGCGGATATTTATGCTAAGCTAGAATTCTTCAACCCACTATCGTCCATAAAAGACCGCATTGCTCTAACCATGGTTGAAGCTGCTGAGAATAGCGGCAAGTTGAATAAGGATACGATGTTGGTTGAACCAACATCAGGAAACACAGGGATCGCACTTGCGTTTGTATGTGCCGCGAAGGGATATAATCTAACGCTGACAATGCCAGAGTCCATGTCTGTTGAGCGCCGCAAAATGCTGAAATTACTCGGTGCCAAGTTGGAGCTGACAGAGGCTGCAAAGGGCATGAAGGGCGCAATTGCTAAGGCCGAAGAGATGGTTGCTAGCAACGCGAATACGCTAATGCTGCAGCAATTTACGAACCCAGCAAATCCGCTCATTCACACATCAACAACTGCAAATGAAATTTTGCATGACACAAATGGTGAAGTTGATGTGTTTGTGACTGGCGTTGGAACTGGTGGTACAATCACGGGAACTGGATCTGTGCTGAAGGCGGAAAAGCCAAGCGTGAAGCTTGTTGCAGTTGAGCCTGAAGATTCAGCGATTCTAAGCGGTGGCCAACCTGGTCCGCATAAAATTCAAGGCATCGGCGCAGGTTTTGTGCCAGCCGTTTTGGAAAAAGGCTTGATTGATGAGGTTATCACAATCAGCAACCAGAATTCTTTTGACACAGCGCGTAAAGTTGCAAAAACTGACGGAATTCCAGTAGGGATATCTTCGGGTGCAACAATTGCTGCGGCCATTGAAATTGCCAAGCGCCCAGAGATGGCGGGCAAAAAGATTGTGGTGATTGTAGCTAGTTGTGCTGAGAGATATTTGAGCACTGATCTGTTCGCGGAATAGTTCAACAACCCGTAGGCTTTCAATGAAATTAACCGAGAAACAACAGCTCCGCTATGCTCGCAATATGGTTTTGCCTGAAATTGGTGAAGCTGGGCAGGCCAAGCTGTTGGCGGCTTCTGTGCTGATCGTCGGCGTCGGCGGCTTGGGCTCGCCAGTTGCGCTATATCTCGCTGCGGCGGGAGTGGGGCGCATTGGGCTGGTGGATGAAGATCATATTGAAATTCACAACCTCCAGCGCCAAATTTTGTATGACACATATTTCCTCGGGCGGCCAAAGGTGGAGATTGCGGCGGAGAAGCTGGGGGAGCTAAATGACGAGATTGAAATTGGCGTTCACGACTTAAGGTTTGACACGAATAATGCCTCTGAACTTATTGAAAAATATGATATAATTGCGGATTGTTCTGACAACTTCAAGACTCGCTTTTTGTTGAATGACGAGTGCATACGCCAAGGTAAAACCTTGGTTTCTGCAGCAGTTGCGGGGTTTGAAGGCCAGCTTTATACCTTCAAAAAAGACGAATGCAATTACCGCGATATATATGACGAGCCACCTGAGGGCTTGATCCCGAGCTGCTCACAAAATGGAATTCTGGGAAGCGTATGCGGAGTGCTCGGAAGTATGCAAGCGACTGAAGTTCTGAAGGAAGTTCTGGGCGTTGGCGAGAGCTTGTGCGGAAGCATGATTGTTTACGACGGGTTAAAATCCTCAACAAAGAAGGTTAAAATCTCTTGACCTTTGCTTTCGTGCCATGCTATAACGTTGTTGAAATTTGAAATAGTAGGGATTCTATGAGTAAGAAGGGCGAAGAAATTGCGGAAAGGCGCCAGCAGGAAGCTAAGGGAGATCTTAAGTTTCTAGGCTTGGCAACTGGCGTTGGTCTTCTGATGGCTGCTATTGGGTTTTCTCTTACTGGAAATAAGGGCAAGGTCGGGCAAGATGAGAAAGAAGACTCGATTGAAAGAAATGAAGCTGCTGCAAAGCCGCAAAATATATATGAAATCGACCCTGAAGAGTCCGCAAGAATGAGCTCAGCTGGGGCTGTTATGCAAGAGTTTAAGTTTGAGAAGCGTATATATCAGAGCGAACTGCGTGGTTTAGATGGTAATAATGAATATATCGGCAATGCAAAAGAGAATATGGGAGTCCTGCTAGAATTGATTTTGGATCATTTGGAGTTTGCTGAAGCGTCTGCCATAGCTTCTCCTAGTAATGCTGAATGGAGATTGGAAAAAGCGCTTAAAGTTGCAGAAAATGCAAAAGAAAATTTTCCTGCTTATACAAATCTAACGCCTGAAGGATTTAAAGAAACAATTCTCCGCGTAGAGCCTGAACTGCAGATTGGCTCTAGTTCGTCAACTCGCGGGAAATAGCTTTAACAGCTCCCGCCGCGTCGTCCGCGTCCCAAACATAACTAACCACACAT
>JALZVI010000199.1 GCA_023301015.1 Rickettsiales bacterium
CATTTTGACGCGGTAGCCAACCATCTGGCGAACGCAATGCGCGAACTTGGAGTGGCTGAAGACCTAATCGCCGAAGCCATTGCCGTTGTTGAGACAACGCGGGATGATATTTTATGTAAGGAGAAAGCTGCATGAGCGATGAGTCGGCTGAAAACCTTCATAAAATCAAAATGGCGAATATGCGCGCTGAAGCAACCGCGCTTGAGCTTGAAGACCAGCTGGCAGAAGCCAAAGAACTACGCGAGCAAGCCAGCTTATTTCAGCAGCTAGTTCATAATGCAAAAGATGGAATTATCCTCACAAAAGCCGATGATATAAATAACGGCCCTCACATAGTTTATGTGAACCAAGCTTTCACCAACATCACAGGCTATGAAAAAGAAGAGGTGATTGGTAAAACCCCTCGAATGCTGCAAGGCAAAAACACCGACCGAAACACCCTAGACAAAATCCGCAACGCTCTGGAAAACGGAAAATCTTTCAAAGGCGAGCTGGTGAATTACAGCAAGACTGGGGAAGAATATTGGTTAGATATCAGCATTGTTCCGATCAAAGACAAAGACGGCAACATCACCCATTTTGCCGCCATAGAAAGGGACATAACCGACCGCAAAGCTACCGAGAAAATGCTGGAGGAAGCCAGATTTGAAGCAGAAAAAATCGCACGCTTCCCAATCAACAACCCTGCCCCACTCCTGCAAGTCGGCTTTGACGGGAGCATCTTATACTCAAACCCCGCAACAACTAAACTGTTCCCCAACATCTTGCAAGAAGGCGCTGAGCATATATTCCTGCAAGGCATTGTGGAGCTTGGCAAAGAATCGGAGAAGAAAGATGAGCCGCTCTCACGTGAAATAATCATGGACGAAATCATCTATCAGCAAACAGTTCACGCCGTAATATCCGAGGAATACGACCCGTCAATTGTGGTTTATTGCGCCGACATTACGGCCATTAAAAAGGCTCAGGAAGAAGCGGAAGAAGCCAATAGAGCGAAGAGTGAATTTTTGGCGAATATGAGTCACGAGCTGCGCACACCGATGAACGGCATCTTAGGAATGGGCGAGCTTTTACTCGACAGTAATTTGGACACAGAACAAATGCAGCTAGTCAAAACCCTGCATTCTTCAGGCGATAATTTGCTACAATTATTGAACGACATTTTGGACATCTCAAAAGTTGAAGCAGGTGATTTAACGCTTGAAGATGTGCCTTATGACACGAATATCTTGCTACAAGAGATGATCCAATTATTCATCCCAATCGCTACACAACAACAGCTTGAGCTGAAGTTCAACATCCAAGAGAACGTCCCCAAAGTCGTTGTTGGCGACCCTGCAAGGTTACAGCAAATATTACGAAATTTAATCAGCAACTCCCTTAAATTCACCGAAGAAGGAAATGTTGCGGTGAACTTGGCAGTGGCAAATAACGAGCTTTACTTCCAAGTAAAAGACACAGGCATCGGCGTTCCCGAAGACAAGCTAGAGATGATATTTGAGAAGTTCTCACAGGCCGACACCGCCACCACCCGCAAATATGGAGGCACAGGTTTGGGTCTGGCAATCACCAAAGAACTCATCGCGATGATGGGCGGCAGAATTGGGGTTGAAAGCACACCAGGATTCGGCTCAATCTTCTACTTCACCGTTCCCATCAACCTACCCGCAGAAGATGCAAAACCCATCAACACCACGGTTGAGAATGACTCAGACGAACTCAGCGAAATTCCTGCGGATTTAAAAATCCTCGCCGTTGATGACCACCCGATCAATATTTTCTTCCTGCAAAAACTGCTGAAAAAGATTGGCCTGAAAAATGTTGATATCGCGGCAAATGGCGTTGAAGCTGTCGAAAAAGCAGCGGAAAAAGATTACGACATTGTGTTTATGGATTGCCAAATGCCTGAGCTGGATGGCTACCAAGCCACGCAAAAAATCCGCGAATCAGAAACTGACAAACACCTACCAATCGTCGCCATGACAGCAAATGCAATGGTTGGTGACCGAGAAAAATGCATCAAGGCAGGGATGGATGACTATATCAGCAAACCAGTGAAAATTGAGAAAGTCACGAAGGCCATCAGAAAATGGGCAATGAGCTCTGAAGCAATCACCGAAGAAGCCGCGCCCGTCGAGCAAGCCGAGGCCGCAGAAACTCCAGTAGATTTAGAGCATTTTAGAATGTTCACAGACGGCGATGTCGACGATGAGATAATGCTGTGCGGCATGTTCAACGACCAAGCCAAGGAAGTTCTGCAAGAGCTCAAAGATAGTTGCGCAGATGGGCATAGCGAAAGCTGGCGCAAAGCCACTCATAAGCTAAAAGGCGCAGCCGCAAACCTTGGCGCGAACAAGCTATCAGGGCTAGCGCAACAAGCAGAGTCTGGCTTTGAAAAAGACGAGAGCTTCAAGACAGACATGTACGGTCAGATCGAAGATGAATCAAATCAAGTAATCAGCTTCCTCGAGAACCTGCACGGATAGGCAAGCCCAAGCTTTAACGCCCTTGGTTCATCACCTTCGTCCACGCTGCAACAAAATCTTTCACAAATTTTTGCTTCGATTCGTCATACGCATAAACTTCCGCAACAGCCCTTAGCTCAGAGTTTGAGCCAAATACCAGATCAACAGGAGTGGCTGTCCATTTCAACTCACCAGTCTTGCGGTCATAGCCTTCATACAAACTCTCAGACTTAGCCGACTGCTTCCACTTTGTTGACATATCAAGCAAATTCACGAAGAAATCATTGCTCAAAGCAGCTGGTTTTTTTGTAAACACCCCATGCTTTGACCCATCTGAATTAGCGTTTAGCGTGCGCATACCACCAACCAAAACCGTCATCTCAGGAACAGTCAAACCAAGCAAATCAGCCTTATCAATCAACATCTCTGCTGGAGATCTAAAGCTCTCATCCGTGTAGAAATTGCGGAAGCCATCAGCCGTTGGTTTCAGAGAGTCAAAAGACGCAGCATCTGTTTGAGCTTGCGATGCATCAGCAC
>JALZVI010000200.1 GCA_023301015.1 Rickettsiales bacterium
CTTAGAGTAAAAAATGACTAGCTTAAAACGACCAATTTATTCTCACTTTTTGCCTTAAGATGTCATATTGACAAATAGTACCTTGTGTTTATATGCTTTTAAAGCAAAATAGCAGTCGTTTGCTTCTGTATAGCGGAGTAGAGGGTAATCAAAATAGTATTATTAAAACTCATTGACATAAAATGTGACTCTCAAATAATATTTATTTAGAATTAGCTTCTTATCTTTACGAAAATACTATTTAATTTTTGTAAAAAGTAATTCGCAAATATTAATGATAGATGATAATACAAATTTTGATTTAGAAAAAACTCCAATTGAAAAAGAAGATTTGGGGAATCAAGTAATAACAAAACCCTATGATCCTGAAAAAATAAGAATTGATTATCAAAATGTCAATTTAGGTTTTTTACTTGAAAAGCTTCAGTACGATGAGATTGATTTAATGCCTGATTTTCAAAGAGAAGGTAATTTGTGGAGTGAAATTAAAAAGAGTCAATTAATAGAATCGGTGTTATTGGGATTACCACTCCCATCTTTTTATTTTAGTGTTGACCCCAAAACTAATAAATGGCAAGTAGTTGATGGTTTACAAAGACTTTCAACATTTAAAGCTTTTTGGACTGATAAAACGTTGAAATTAGAGGGATTAGAATTTTTAGATAGTTATGATAAGAAAACTTATCATGACCTATCAAGGGCCGATTTAAGAAAAATAAGTGGTTTTAAAGTAAATCTTTATGTCATAGATAAAGAAACGCCTATAGAAGCGAAGTTTTTAATTTTTAAAAGAGTCAATACTGGAGGACTTATACTTACTCCACAAGAAATGCGACATGCGCTTAATCAAGGAATACCTGCTAATTTTGTAAAAGAATTATCCTTACTAGATTCTTTTAAAAACGCTACGGATAATAAAGTTCCTTCAAAAAGACAACAAGATCGAGATTTTGTTAATCGATTTTTAGCCTTTTATCTGCTTGGGTACGAAGAAAATTATAAAGGTGAATTAGACGCTTTTTTAAATGAAGGGATGGCTTCATTAGAGAAATTAACAGAAAAGGAGAGAAAACATTTAAAAACTGTATTTGATGAAACTATGAAAGCTTCTTTTGATATATTTGGAAACGATGCTTTTAGAAAACGATTTAATTTAAATGATGGGAGAAAACCAATTTCAAAATCTCTATATGATTCTATTAGTGTTAATATAGCAAGGCTTACTAATGAAAATAGAAAAATTCTTATTCAAAGAAAGAATCTTTTTATAAAAGAAATAATTCAAATTATGAATACAGATTCAAGGTTTTTAAGAGCAATTTCAACGGGTACTGGACAAAAGTCAAATATTTCTGAACGTTTTAAAACCCTTGAAAGCTTAATTAAGTCAGTACTAAAATCATGATTGAGCATATAAATATTAAAAATTTTAAGGCACATGCTGATACTTCCATCGAATTGTCGAACCTCAATATCTTAACCGGTATGAATGGTGTAGGGAAGTCTTCTATTATTCAGGCTATTCTATTACTTAGGCAAAGTTATGTAAAAAGTAGATTGTCCAAAGGATTAGATTTAAATGGGGAATTATGTAAGATAGGCTCTGTTAGTGATTGCATTTATGAAGAGGCTACTACTGATGATGTTGAATTTAAAATTAAGTTTCAGGATCGAACTCTTCTTTGGTCTTTTAAAGCAGAATTAAACGACCTTTCTGAAACATTTATGAATATTAATAATGAAAACACTTATTCTACTAGTAACATGGAAGTTATTTTTCAGAATAATTTTCAATATATAAGTGCATTTAGAAATGGTCCTGTAAATAATTATATTAAAGATACTTTTTCGGTAGGAATATTAAATTTAATTTCTAGAAAAGAAGGGAGATGTGAATTAGTTGCTCACTTACTTTATCACAATAGGGAGAATCTTGTTGCAGAAGCCTTAGTACTAGATAAATCCTTAGATTGGTCTTTAATTTCTCAAGTAGAAGCTTGGATGAGGGCAATAAGTGAAAATATCAATATACATATTGAACCAAACGACACCTCTTTTAAAATAAATTATAGTTACAATCGTGGCGGTAAAAAAACTAAAACTCAAGAATTTAAAGCGTCAAACATTGGTTTTGGGGTTTCTTACGTATTACCTATTGTCGTAGCTATACTTCAAGCTTGTTCCTCACCTAGAAAAAAAAATATCTCCAAGGAGAGTAAACTTATTATTATCGAAAATCCAGAAGCACATATTCATCCAAGCGGACAAGCTAAATTGATGGAGCTAATATGTAAAGCTGCTAATTCTTCCTATAATGTTCAATTTTTATTGGAAACGCACAGTGACCATATAATCAATGGATTATTAGTAGCCGTAAAAAAAGAAATAATTCCTGCAAAAAAATCTAAAGTTTATTTTTTTGATAGAGATAAAGAATCACATAGAAGTCAAGCTCATTTACTACCAGTTTTACCAGGTGGAAAAATTAAAAAAGCACCAAATGGTTTTTTTGACCAAATGGATATTGACATGAACACTTTAATGGGATTTTAACACATGGTTAATCTTTTTATTATACTGCCTGAATCGGAACCTAGCACTCCATGGACTTTACCTAATGGAGATTTTCAAAACGAAGATGGAATAGTTACTTTTATTCAGAGTTTAAAAAATAAATTAGATACTATTTCTTTGGAGAGCTTCAATGGTTATTACGATAATTTGAATATTATAAATTTCCTTCGTGATTTCGAAGATTTGGCAGACTACTATCCAAATCCCTCCTTTCGACGATTAAGGTTCATTTTAAAAGATTGGGATAATTGGAGAGATGAAATTAATCAAGATAATGACAAGGAATACATCATTTTTAGTCAAGCGATTGAAGGACATACGTTTTGTGAGATCGCAGAAAGACAGCTTACTATAGGAAATAATAAGTTTTTTGGCATCTTTCATATTTGTTAAAAAGTAGTGGACAGATTAATTTATCAAAAACTGATTAATGGCAAAGCAATTGTATTC
>JALZVI010000201.1 GCA_023301015.1 Rickettsiales bacterium
TATATATTACGACAGCGGCATCTTCGCTAACTCAGTTGACTTTGTGGGCATGAAGGCAGGCAAAGAACAGCGTGTGGTTGTGAAGATGGGCTAACTGCGGCAAAAATACGGCCGAATATCATTCAAGTACAACCCTGAAGACGAGTCTTGGAAGCGCGGCAAGGTATATTTCAGAACAGCAGGTGATCCCGATCAGTTGATCGAGCGCTACTCGTCAGACTAATTAACAGCGAAGAACTTCTATTTCAACTTCTTCGCCTTCCTGCCACGCACCAAAATATTCAGCGTTTCAACGCCTAGCGAGAAGAACATTGCGAAATAGATATAACCCTTCGGCACTTCAAACCCAAGACCTTCTGCGAACAGAAACCCACCGATTAGCATGATGAAACTAAGCGCCAAAATTTTCAGCGTTGGGTATTTCTCGATGAACTCGGAAACTGCGCGGGCAGAGAATATCATCACCAGCATTGCAACTGTCATAGCCGCGATAATAACAGGAATGTTCTGCGTGAGGCCAACGGCTGTGATTACGGAGTCGAGCGAGAAAATTAGATCAATCAGCACAATTTGCGAGATAGCGAACAAAAAGCCCAGCTTGGCTGCGCTTGCTGACTTTTGCTCAGGCGGAGCGACTTCTTCGTGGATGCTAGTGGTCGCCTTATAAACCAAGAACAGCCCGCCGACGATGAGCAGAACGTCTTTGCCCGAAAACTCTTTGCCAAACAAATTCATAATCGGCTCGCTGAGTGAGAGAATCCACGACAGCGCGAAAAGCAAGCCAATGCGCATGACTAGCGCGAGTGAAAGCCCGATAATACGCGCCTTTTCCGCCTGCTCTTTTGGCAAGCGCGAAACGCAGAGCGAGATGAAAATAAGGTTATCAATCCCCAGTACAATTTCCAAAAATGACAGCGTTAAAAAGCTGCCAATCAAAGCATAGTCAATCATCTCAATCATTCGTCATCTCCATAATTTCTTGTGCGGCCAAGGCGCTTGGCGCAACTTCACCCTCGCCTTTTAGCATCGCAATAGCTTCGCTGCAACCGCCCACCAAATCCTTCGGATCAGCAAGAGCCGCCATCAGATTATCCACAATATAACCAGCCTCGCAATCTTCCTGTAGCAGCTCGGGGATCACCTCATTATCGAGCAAAATATTCACCAAATTCACGGATTTAATCCGAATCATCCGCCGCATCATATACGCTGACATTGGGTTCACCTTATACGCCACCACAAACGGCTTGCCCGCAAAGGCATATTCCAACCCCGCCGTGCCCGACTTGATGACACCAGCCTTGCTGGCCGCAAAGCAATCCAACTTCTCCGCATTATCCACAATCAGCGGAGGGTTTTTCCAATTCTTCGTTGACGCCTCCAAAGTGAACTTCGCATGGTCAGCAGCGATGATGACAAACTTCGTATCCAACGCATCTGTCACCTTGTGAAATACTGGCAGCATCCGCTTCAGCTCTCCCTTTCTGCTCCCTGGCATCAGGCAAATGAAGTCATCCACACCATGCCTTGCCTTAAACGCAGCAGCATCTCCCTCACCCAGCCTGTCTTCCAGCATTGGGTGGCCGATAAACTTTGCGTCCAGCCCCTCATCAGTGAAATATGGCGCCTCAAACGGCAAAATGCACAGCAGCTTATCAAACAAAGCCGCCGTTTTTGCGGCACGTTCTGGCTTATATGCCCACACAGTTGGCGCGACATAATGCACAAACTTCACATCTGGGCGCAAATCTTGCAGTTGCTTCACCACACGAAAGTTGAACCCTGGCGAATCAATCGTCACCACCACATCTGGCTTAAATTCACGAATCGCCTTCACTGTCTGCGCAATGCGGCGCTTGAGACGCGGAATATGCGGCAAAATTTCAGCAAAACCCATAATAGACAGCTCAGTGGACGGAAAAAGAGAGCTCAACCCCTCGCCTTCCATCTTCTTGCCACCAACAATTGAAATCTCAACCTTCTCATCATGCGCACGCAGCTCACGTATTAGCTTTGTACCAAGCCAATCACCCGATGCTTCACCCGCAATAACAAAAATTTTCATAACCTTAGAATACAGCCCAAACTGAGGATGCAAAGCGATTTGTTACAAAAAAATGATGAGATGTAACAATTACTTAACATTGCTGTGGTATATATAGATGATTGAAAATAAATTCTTAAGGGGGATCTATGGCAGAGCCAGATGAAACAACACAAAAATATATCGACAAAACTCTGAAAGAGCTTGTTACGACTGGAGTTTCTGGCGCGCATTATGGGCCTCAAACGATCACAGATTTTAGGCAGCTTACATCCTCTGCAATGATGCGCCAAGTGAACTTGCAGCACCTCGGTGAAGGCAACAATGAACATATAAACTTAGGCGTTACAAACGAAAGCGAAGCTAACGCCCTGCACGCCCTTGCGCGAATCGCAGCTCCAACAACTTTCGGCGAATTTATGACTGTAGGCGTGAATATCAATCATCAAGACAAAGACGGAAATGCACCGCTGCACATGCTCAATCATGAATATGTAAGCACCTTTCACAACTCAGCGGCAGAGCTGTTGAAGATGGCTGTGGAAAATGGAGCTGACTTGAACTTGAAAAACAAAGAAGGTGTTTCTGTTTTGGATAACATCACTCAAATTCAAGCCCAACTAACCTCAGAGCTTGCAGCGCAGAAAGATGGAATTCCAAAAGAAGTTGCAAAGCTCAAAGAAGCATCCGAAGAAAACCGCGGCTTCTTAAGCAGCCTTTTAGGTGATGATTTTGATGAAAAAGCTGCAACCGCAAAGCTAACTGCTGCTCATACCAAGCAGGCAGAAAATTTTGACGCATTTATCAACCAGTCATTGCCAGTTAAACCCGATTTAGACAGGTCGACAGTGGACGCATCTGTGGATATACCACTGCTCGTCACTCCTAACCTTAAGGGCCTAGAACTTCGAGATGTGCAGCAACAAGAAGGTCACGGCATAAGCGCAGCAACGCCTGCTGCTGGAGAACAAATACAGAAATAAGAAGACATGAACGAGTTTGACAAATTTCTGAAGTCTGCGGAGAAAAAGGAAGAGCCACACTTCCCCCATACCCATGGCCCGCTAAAGAAAAACAGGAATAAAGATAACGAAGAAAACCACAGCCACAGACGACTTGAGGCTGAATATGAGGCAAGCACAGGCAAGCCATTTCCACCCATCGCGAAGCAGTTTCTAAAACTTTTGCAAAACAAGAAAAAGGGAGAAGCTAAAGCACCTAAAATTATAAAAATATTTTTA
>JALZVI010000202.1 GCA_023301015.1 Rickettsiales bacterium
TCGCACTGTATGAGCGATTGCATAGTGAGCTGAGGAATGCCACAGCGGCTGTGGTTGACATGCCAGCCCCGAAGTTTTCGATGGAGATTGAAACCGCCAGCGCCCAATATTCTCCAGGGTTTTCAATGAGGATAAGGAAGGCGAGGTTGACTACTGATTGGACGATTAGGGTGATCCAGAGGCTGCGTAAAATTCCGACTCTTTCAATTAATATGCCGCCATAAAATGCACCTGCAACTGTTGCGGTGAGGCCAAATACCTTGGCAACATTTCCAATGTCTCCCGCAGAAAATCCCATCTCAGAATAGAACGGGTTGAGCATGGCCACAAGGAATGCGTCTGGGGCTTTATAGAGGAGGATGAACAGCAACAGCCAAGGCCAGCCTTTGCGCTGCATGAAGTTGGCGAAGGGTGAAAAAACTGCGTCCTTGAACCACAGATATATATTATCATGCTTTGGGTATGAATGCTCAATTTTGCGGGCGAGGGCGAGGGCTGGGAAGGCGAGCAGCATAATCCCTGCCATTGAATAATAGAATATATGCCACGAGCCGAAATCAACCAAGTTTAGGCCGATACCTGTGGAGATAAAAGCACCCAAGCGCCAGCCTGTAACAGCCGATGCGCTGCCCATTCCTTGCTCGTTATCCTCCAGCGATTCGATGCGATAGGCGTCGAAGCTGATATCAAAACTGGCGGACGCGAAGGCTAGGAGGAATGCAGCGAAGGCTACGTAATTAGCGTTGTCGAGCGGGTTGAGGCTACCGAGAAAGATGATTAAACTGACCATTATTATGAGGGTGACATATAGCCATGAATGCCGCTGGCCGAACTTGTCAGCAAGTAGTGGGATTTTGAGTTTGTCGATGAACGGCGCCCAAAAAAACTTCAGCCCATATGGCGCTTGCGCGAGGGCAAAAAGGCCGATGGTGCTTTTGTCGATCCCAGATTCCTTCAGCCATAAATAGAGCGTGGAGCTAGAAAGCGCGAAGGGTAAGCCACTTGCCATCCCAAGCAGAAAAAGCACAAAGATTTTTCGCTCAAAATATTTCGCAAATGATTTAGCCCAAGTCACTAAGCCGCCAAATCTTTCAGCGTTTTTTGTGGACGTGCGCCTAGCTGCTGGATGATTTCACCTGCGGCTTTGTTGCCAAGCTGCGCACATTCTTCCAGAGTAAATCCTTGCGCATAAGCATGCAAGAAACCTGCTGCAAACAAATCGCCAGCGCCTGTTGTGTCGACCAAATTCTCAACATCCGTCGTGGCAACATCAATTGTTCCCGCTGCAGAAATCACCTGCGCACCCGCTGCGCCTTTAGTGATGGCGGTTATTTCGCATGGTGAATTAATTTCGTCGCCAAATAACATTTTAGCTTCTTCTTCATTTGCGAACAAAATATCAATCTCTGGCAAAAGCTCCAAAAACGCGGCTTTATGACGACCAACGCAGAACGGGTCGGACAGGGTGAAGCTGGTTTTAACACCATTCTCACGCGCAATCTTAATCGCCTTCTTAATCCCCGCAATCGCGTTCGGCTCATCCCATAAATAGCCTTCAATATATATAACATTCGAGTCTTTGATTAGCTCTTCGTCAATGTCAGATTCATCCAACTGAGTGCAAGCACCCAAAAATGTTAGCATTGAGCGTTCAGCATCTGGGGTTACCAAAATCATGCAACGCGCCGTTTTTTTGCCTTCAGTCGCCGCCGCAGTTTCATATGACACGCCGATTGAGTTGAGGTCTTTCGCAAAGCTTTCACCCAAAGCATCGTTACGCACACGGCCAATAAATGCAGGTTTGCCGCCGAGTGACGCGATTCCCGCCACCGTATTCGCCGCAGAACCACCTGATGATTCGGCGCGAGTTTTCATTTTTTCATAAATCGCTTCGGCCTGTTCTTCGCCCACAAGAGTCATGATGCCTTTGTTGATTTCATTGGCTGTCAAAAATTCTTCATCGACACGGGACAATATATCCACTATTGAATTGCCTATACCTAAAACGTCATACTGTCTGGAACTCATGGAAAACCCTCGTAAAATTGCTATTGATAACCTCGAAAAAGTGCTGAAAGGCCGTTTTGTAGACGATACCCTCTCCAGCGACGGCAGATTAGCCGAGCTTGAGCAACGTGACAAGGGCTTTGTGAAAGCTATGATAAACTCCACGCTGCGCCATTGGGGAGAGATCGATCATTTCCTCCACCAGTTCACCAAACGCAAAACTCTAGAGGTGCGCATGGGCGTGGCTCAGCTGAAATTTATGGACTTGCCAGCACATGCCGTGGTGAATGAGATGGTGGAAATTTCCGAGCGCAAAGCGTTCAACAACGCCGTCCTACGCAAATGCTCGCAAAAAGACATCCACCGCAACACCAAACTCAACATACCTGGCTGGATGTTTGGCGCGTGGAAAAAGGCCTATGGCGAAGAGGCCGCAATGCAAATTGCCGAAGCCGCGATGACCGAGCCAGCATACACAGATTTAACCCATAAAGGCGGCGAAACCAAACGCGTGGAAGCCTCGCAGAACATCACCCAAATTGATGGATTTGAAGCAGGCGACTGGTGGGTGCAAGATTCTAGCCAAACTCATGCGGCGAAAATGCTCGGCGATTTGAACGGCAAAACCGCCCTAGATATGTGCGCTGCCCCCGGAGGCAAAACCGCGCAGCTGATAGACGCAGGCGCAAAAGTTACAGCCATAGATTCCTCCGCGAAACGAACCGAGCGGTTGCAAGAAAACTTGGCAAGACTCGGAATGGAAGCCGAAGTTGTGAACGCAGACGGCCGAGAATATGAGGACAAAAAGTTCGACGCCATCCTCCTCGATGCACCATGCACAGCAACAGGAACGTTAGCCAAACACCCAGAAATTCTGCACCAGCGCAAAGTTGAGGACGTGAAGGAATTAGTGGTAATTCAAAAAGCCCTCCTAGCAAACGCCCACGGCTTGTTAAATGACGGCGGCGAGCTAGTCTATTCCACATGTTCATTGCAATATGAAGAATGCGAAGGCCTAGTGAAAAAGCTAGGAAACTGGGAGCTAGTAGAAGAAAAGCGCATCTTGCCAAAATCCGGCGAGGATGGTAATGGTGGGGCATATGTTGCGAAGTTGAGGAAGAAATGAATATAAAAATAAGCCCATCAATCCTATCTGCCGATTTCGCGAAAATTGGTGAGGAAGTTCGTGCCATTGATGTGGCGGGGGCGGATTATATTCATGTCGATGTGATGGACGGGCATTTTGTGCCGAACCTCACCATCGGCGCACCCGTGGTGAAGGCAATTCGCCCACATACTGACAAGGTGCTGGATGTGCATTTGATGATCTCCGAGCCAGAAAAATATATCGAAGATTTCGCCAAGGCGGGGAGTGACATCATCACCGTCCACGCCGAAGTTGAGGCCGACTTGGCTGGGCTTGTGGCGCAAATTAAGGCAACTGGTAAAAAAGCCGGAGTGTCCGTAAAGCCAAAAACACCAGCGAGTGTGCTGAAAGACGTGATTGCCGATTTGGATATGGTGCTTGTGATGACAGTTGAACCTGGCTTCGGCGGGCAAAGCTTCATGGAAGACCAGCTCCCAAAAATCGCCGAACTCCGCGCGATGATTACCGCAGCAGGCAAAGACATCGACCTAGAAGTGGATGGTGGAATCACCCCAGAAACCAAAAAGCTAGTGATAGAAGCCGGCGCAAATGCGCTGGTAGCAGGCAGCGCGGTGTTCAAGACAGATGACTACGCTGGTAATATCGCGGCGTTGAGGTAGGTCTATGTGGGCAGAAAATGAATCTAATTCAGAGCCACTCGAAATTGTTGTAGTTAGTGGTTTTGAACATATAGTTGAAGAGCAATCGCAAGATTATGTGGCGTTGGTGACGAAAAGAAACGGCCGAGATTCCCTTCCTGAGCCTAGACAAGTTGTTCAACTGCTGAAGTCTTGTAAATCTGATGGTGTGTTAGATATAAGCTCTTTTAAGATTTATCCGTCTCCAATTGAAGGATATGATTTTCATCTAATTTCAGAGCAAAGGGGAGAGGCGCACCTTCCAATGGCGCTTGAATCTATTGAACTTTGCGAAAAACTGGAGATTTCTGAATTTCACAACCCACGTGATGCAGCAGCCGTATTACAAGAGCAGCTAGCCGCAAAACTGGCTCGCTAAAAATTTTTGCCGCTCTATCTCAGCATCTCATGATATCATGAGATGCTGAGATAGGTTGCGCCGAGAAAATAACATTTTGCCACGCAACAAAATATATGCTAAAACCCCACCTGCTAACGGTTTCTTAACCCTCTTGGCTTAGAATTTGATATCAACAACAACGGAGCGTACCATAGCCTTTAACAATAGATTTAGTCGTAAACGTGAGCAAGAGCTTGCTAGAATTAACACATTTATCCGCGTGCCAGAAGTGCGTGTGGTTGGCCCAGAGGGCGAGATGCTGGGCGTTATGACGCCAGAAGCGGGAATTAAAATTGCTGAAGAGGCAGGGCTAGATTTGGTTGAGGTTTCTCCCAACGCAAAGCCGCCAGTATGTAAGATTTTGGATTATGGTAAGTTTAAGTATGATACTCAGAAAAAGAAAAACGAAGCGAAAAAGAATCAGAAAATTGTGCAGTTGAAAGAGGTGAAGTTGCGCCCGAATATCGACACGCATGATTTGGAAACGAAGAAAAAGAACATCACAAAATTTTTGGCTGCAGGCGACAAGGTGAAGCTCACCATGCGTTTCCGTGGCCGTGAAATGGCTCATGTTGACAT
>JALZVI010000203.1 GCA_023301015.1 Rickettsiales bacterium
GGCAAGCACGCTTTGAGTGAGAATATAGCGAAAGCTAAGCGAGAAGAAATTGAACATGAATTTGATAACCCCGTGTTGAAATCTGCGCCTGAGCTTTTGCAAAGTTTATATAATGATTCGCCGCTGTTCCGCGATGTTGTTGATCGTAATGGTAATGCTGTTGCTTCATCCACGGACTTTGACAAAGTTTGGCAAAAGGCGATGTCGACAGGTTTGAAGATGATTGATGACAAGGATCGACTGATTTCTACTGTATATATTGAGCGTCGTCCGCAACCAGATGAGCTGGAAAAAGCGGCAGAGGAAAAGCACACAATGCGCGGTTATTTGTCGGGGCTTGAGATTGAATGCCGTAAGGCTTCTCACTTGGTGATTGAATCGATGACGGGTGAGTCATTTGAGTTGAGCGATGAAATTTCAACCACAGATCTAAAGCTCAAAGTTAGGGAGTTGATGCGCGACAAAGGCAAGCTTCATGCAGGCGATGCAATGCACTCATTTGCAGATGTTGTAAGAAGTTCCGTTCCCGAGGAGCTTAGGGATGATAAGTTTGATACTTCTCATCATCACGCTGTTGATTTGTCAACGCTTCACCCGCCAACGCCGCAACCAGTGACGGAAAAGTTGAGACAAGAGCAGGTGGCGTTGCGAGCCTAGGCTGTGATGCGCGCTTTAACAGGTGCAATTCTAGCACTATTAGGTTATGGTGCGATCCGCAGAAACTTTAAGAGATGAAATAACCTTATGCTAGATCTAAAAAACGTTACCTACCGCATTGCTGGAAGAACATTGTTCGACAACGCATCACTGAATATTCCAACTGGATACCATGTTGGTTTTGTTGGCCCTAACGGGACGGGGAAGTCTACGCTGCTGAAGCTGATCTCGAAAGAGTTGGAGATGGATGGCGGTGAAATTACTATGGTTTCTGACCATAAAATGGGCATGGTGCGCCAAGATTTGCCTGATGATGATACTACTCTGCTAGACGTGGTTTTGGCGGCTGACACTGAGCGTGCAGGGCTTTTTGAGGAAGCTGAAACGGCGACTGATCCGCAGCGTATATGCGATATTTATGCGCGGCTTGATGATATTAATGCCTATGAAGCGCCGAGCAGGGCGTCGATTATTCTGACGGGTTTGGGCTTTGATGTTGATAAGCAATCGATGGCGATCAAAGATTTTTCTGGTGGTTGGAAGATGCGTGTGGCTTTGGCTGCGGCGTTGTTTCAGCAGCCTGAATTGCTGCTGCTCGATGAGCCGACAAACCATTTGGATTTTGAGGCGATTGTTTGGCTGGAAAACTTCATGATGAACTATCCGCACACGCTGCTCATCATCAGTCATGACCGCGAGACGCTGAACAAGACGGTAACGCATATTGTGCATTTGGATCAGCAGAAGCTGAAGATGTATACGGGCAATTACGACCAGTTTGAGACGGCATATGCGCAAAACAGAATGGGGCATCAGGCTTTGTTTGACAAGCAGCAGGCGCATAAGAAGCAGATGATGAAATTTGTTGATCGCTTTGGAGCGAAGGCGAGTAAGGCGAAGCAGGCGCAGAGTCGTCTGAAGGCGATTGAGAAAATGGACATGGTGGATGCGCTGATATCGGAGCGTTCAACAAATTTCAAATTCCCGCAGCCAGAGAAAATTGGCTCGCCGATCATCACTTTGGACGATGTTGATATTGGGTATTCTGAGGGCAACCCAGTGCTGAAGAAGGTGAATATTGGTATTGCTTGCGATGACCGAATTGCGCTTTTGGGTGCGAATGGTAATGGTAAGTCAACGCTGATTAAGCTGATTTCTGGCAAGCTGGAAGCGATGAAGGGCGAGGTGCATCGAAGTGCTAAACTGCGAGTAGGGTATTTTGCGCAGCATCAGACGGATGAGTTGGACGTGAACGCGACGGCCTATGAGGCTTTGCGTGAGGCGATTTTGAATGTGCCAGAGCATAATATCCGTGCGATGCTTGGGAAGTTTGGGTTTGATAAGGATAAGTCGGACACGAAAATTGCTGAGCTTTCTGGTGGCGAGAAATCGCGCCTGCTATTTTGCTTGATGAGCTATGACGCGCCGCATGTGATGCTGCTCGATGAACCGACAAACCATTTGGATATTGACGCGCGCGCTGCTTTGATTCAGGCGTTGAACGGCTATGAAGGCTGCGTGATTTTGGTGAGCCATGATCCGCATTTGGTAGAATCTGTGGCTGACCAGCTGTTGCTGATTAAGGACGGCGCGGTGAAGCCTTATGACGGTGATCTTGAAGCGTATCGCCAATTGATCATGGATCAGCGCAAGAAGGAACGCGGCGATGCTAAGAAAGAGCGGAAGAATAAGAAGGATGGCAAAAAAGCTAAGGGCGGTGGTAAGAACGCGGCGCAACAAGCTGAAAAAGCTGAGAAAAACTTGGAGAAGCTTGTAAAGGCAAAGGCCGCTTTGGAAGAGGAAATGGCAACGCCGATGGCGATTAATAAGCCCGGTGTGATGGATGGCTTGCTGGTTAAATATGCCGACATTCAAAAAGAAGTGGAAGCTGCGGAAGAGATTTGGCTACAAGCGCAGGATGCTGCTTAGATAAAGGTGTGGAGATATTCGTCTTCACGGTTCTGGAAAGATAGGATTGCGGGGCTTTGAATAATGCCTCTGTCTATATTTATAGCTTTCCTGATGGTCTCATTTTCCTGCCAGCTTTCGCGTCCAGCTATTACTGTTGGTAAATGGACAATCAGCGCGGCAGAAATTGCCCGTGATGCGCTTTCCCACAGGTAGCTATAGGTTGATACATAATAAGACATGCTTATGCTTAAGGCTTGAAATGAAGTTGGTGTTTTTTAATAGATTAAGGTGATTTGGGATGAGTGAGGTTAACTGTAACTGGGTGCTTTATATTCTGCGATGTGCGGACGATACGCTTTATACAGGTATCACCAACAATCTTGAGCGTCGCGTGGAAGCGCATGACAGCGGCGCTGGCGCGAAATATACGAAGGGGCGAGGGCCTGTGACGGTTGTTTATACTGAGGTCTGCGCCGATCGGAGCGAGGCATCAAAGCGGGAGAGGGTGGTGAAGTTACTGTGCCGTGGCTCGAAGCTGAAGCTTGCGAAGGAATGGGCAGCGCGCAAATAGCCGATTATAAAGACTGGCAATTGCGTCTAAACTGTTTATAACATGATTTATTATGAAAATATCTGTTCTAAACATCCACCGCGACACAAAGTCAAAAGCAATCTATCAACTATTCGTTGGCTTCGGTCAGGTGAAATCATGCGATTTGGTGATGGATAAAGACAGCGGTAAATCCAAGGGCTTTGGGTTTGTAGAGATGGAAAATGATGACGAAGCTTTGGCCGCAATTGAAGCGCTCCATGGGACGCAAGTTGGAAACCAAAAGATCAGAGTGAAGGCCGCTAGCTAAGCTGATTTTCGTATAAATATATATTGCAAAACCTATTTTTTCGGCTATCTATTAAGCATAGAAAATTGAACATAGGGATTGAATATGAAAATACGCAAAATATTAATGAGTGCGACTATAGTCGGACTTGCAGTTGTTTCACAGCCGACTATATCTTTGGCATATCCAGGAATGGGCGCGGCTAAAGTTGAGACAAAAGCAAAGCTCAATCAATTCTGGTGGCCAGATCAGCTAGACCTTGCCCCGTTGCGTGACCATGATGCGAAATCCAATCCTTATGGCGAAAATTTTGACTATGCGACAGAGTTCAAAAAGCTAGATATGGCTGCGCTAAAGAAGGACATTGATTCTCTTCTAACAACCTCGCAAGATTGGTGGCCAGCTGATTATGGCAATTATGGCCCGTTTTTTATCCGCATGGCATGGCATAGTGCAGGGACATACCGCACACATGATGGCCGTGGTGGTGCAGGTGGAGGGCAGCAACGCTTTGATCCACTAAATAGCTGGCCTGATAATGGCAACTTGGACAAGGCGCGTCGTTTGTTATGGCCGATTAAGCAAAAATACGGAAAGAGCGTTTCTTGGGCAGATTTGATCGTGCTTGCTGGTAACGTTTCGCTAGAGAATATGGGTTTTGAAACTTATGGCTTTGCTGGCGGTCGTGCAGATGATTGGGAGCCAGATTTGGTTTATTGGGGCCCTGAAGTGGAGATGTTGGCTAGTGACCGACGTGGCAAGGATGGCGCTTTGAAAAAGCCGCTTGCTGCTGTTCATATGGGGCTGATTTATGTGAACCCAGAAGGCCCAGGTGGAAAGCCTGATGCTTTGGCTTCCGCAAAAAATATTCGTGAATCATTCGGCCGTATGGCGATGAATGACGAAGAAACTTTTGCGCTAATTGCAGGTGGTCACACATTTGGAAAAATGCATGGCGCTCATAAGCCAGAAGAGTGCGTTGGTGTTGAGCCAGCAGCTGCTGCGATTGAAGGGCAGGGACTTGGTTGGAAGAACAAGTGCGGCAAAGGTCATTCAGAAGACACCACAACAAGTGGGTTGGAAGGCGCTTGGACAGCCGCTCCAACGCAGTGGACAACTATGTATTTAGACAATTTGCTTAACATTGAGTGGGAGCAAACAAAAAGCCCAGCAGGTGCGATTCAGTGGCAGCCAAAGAATGCTGAGGACCATCAAAGAGTTCCTGATGCGCATATTAAAGGTGAATATCATGCACCCGTTATGACTACGGCCGATTTGGCTTTGAAATTTGACCCTGAGTATAAGAAAATTGGTGAGCGTTTCTTGGCTGATCCTAGCGAATATGAGAAAGCATTTGCGAAGGCTTGGTATAAGCTAACTCATCGCGACATGGGGCCTAGCGCTCTTTATTTGGGTGCGGAAGTGCCAAAAGAAAGTCTGATCTGGCAAGATGTTGTTCCTGAAGTTGATTATACTTTGATTGGCGCTGCGGATGTGCAGCAGCTGAAAAAAGACATTTTGAACTCAGGTTTGACTGTGTCAGAGCTTGTGCAAACGGCTTGGGCTTCGGCTTCGACATATCGTAATACTGATATGCGTGGTGGTGCTGATGGCGCTCGAATTCGTCTTGCTCCGCAAAAAGATTGGGCAGCAAACAACCCGAAGCAACTTGCAAAAGTTCTTTCAAAGCTTGAGCAGCTGCAAAGTGATTTCAACAAATCTGCGGCAGGAAATAAGCAAGTATCTATGGCTGATCTTATTGTCTTAGGTGGAGCGGCGGCGATTGAGAAAGCGGCGAAAGATGCTGGCGCGGCTGTTGAAGTCCCGTTTAAAGCTGGCCGTGCTGATGCATCGCAAGCTCAAACAGA
>JALZVI010000204.1 GCA_023301015.1 Rickettsiales bacterium
ACATTACACTTGCAGATTTAAGCGCATTACATATCAGCCTTAGTCATAAACCCTCACAAGCTAATCGTTCAGTCTTGGTCATGTCCAAAATTCTGAACCTTGCTGAACAATGGGGACTTAGAACAATGGGTAGCAATCCATCCAAACACATCCAATTGTTCAAAGACAAAAAGCGAACCCGCTTTTTAGACAAAACGGAATTGAAGCAACTTTGGGCAACTTTAGATAAGAGCCGCCAAGATGGAACAGCAGGACTCTACGCAATCAACGCATACAAGCTTTTGATATTAACAGGATGCCGACTCAGCGAAATACAAACTCTTAAATGGTCATATATTCGAGGAAATAGAGTTGAATTTCCTGATAGCAAAACAGGATATAAACGCCTTCCCTTCAATGCAGCTGCTATGGACATTTTAGAGCAAACACCGCGGCAAACTGGAAACCCTTATGTAATTTGCGGCGAGAAAGATGGAGCCCATATCGTAAACTTACAAAAGTCATGGCGACGTATTAGAGTAAAAGCAGGGTTAGATGATTTGCGTATACATGACTTACGACATACATTTGCATCTCACGCCGTCATGAATGGAACACCATTAGCAATGGTAAGCAAGTTACTGGGGCACTCAAAGATTACGACGACTATGAGATATGCGCATCTTGCGGATAATGAACTCTTAGAAGCAAGTGAAGGTATAGGGGACTTATTATCGGAAACTACTCATGACTGATTTTGAAATCGCAACATTTAAATCAAATGAATGTCCAACGTTACAAAAAAACTTAACCAGCGCTCTGGAATTAACTCACAGCTTCATGTCTTCATCAGAAGCTAATACAGTTATAGAACTTGATTTTGAAACTCTTGGCAGTGTGTTTGACAACTATGACGGCTGTTTTCTTGGTATATATGATACACTAAATCAGGAGTTTTTCGATAAGCACTTCATTAAACTTACCGCTATGGATAACGTGCAAACCCGCTTAGATGCCTATGCATATACTTATTTAACCGCCATGAGCGGACTTCATTTAAAATCGATTTTCAATGAGGCTGATGACTATTTTGAACGATTGGATCGGGCCATTAAGCGCATGGAGTTATTACTCGTTCCTGAAGTTGAAAAAATTTATGGTGTACTGAAAATATTTTCTTTTAACGATGAGCTTCCTAAAAGATATGACGCAATAATTAAAGAATGTTTGGAACGATTGACAAAAATGAAGGCGTTACGAACAGACTTCAAAAACACTCCATTGGTAACAGAATTATCTTTTACCAAACAATATTCTGTTAAAAATCCAGGTCTTCAAAAATGGATGGAGAATATGTTGTATTTGTGGACTAAAATTTTAGGCCGGAGTCTCGAAAATAAAGCAGACGGCATAAATGGTCGCAAGCAACTTCTAGAGTTTGCAATGGACTGCATGGAACTAGTTCATCCAGCGCTCGAATATCATACTTTAGACAACATGCTTCGGAAAATTCAAAATGCTCAGAGTAAGACGGTGAAGGACCAAGCTTAAAAAATTCTTTTGGTCCTTCATCGCCTATATGAGCTGTTTGGAGCAATACAGAGTCGTAGTTCAATTTATAGGAGTATGACTGAAATGAGACAAGACCAGGACCAACTACTTACTGAAAAAGAAGCTGCAGAACTTATCTGCTACACACCAAGGGCGTTGCAAAATTGGCGTTTACGCGGCGGCGGACCTCAATATGTGAAAGTATCCGCGCGCTCAATCCGCTATCAACGCCGTGATGTGATTGAGTGGATCGAAGAACGTAAGCGTAGCAACACCTCACAACCTTTCCAATAGTATCAGTTTTGCCCCAGGGGAGTTAACCGCGCCTCTGGGGACTTTGAGGGCACTTGCCCGAAAGAGCCCAGGCTGGCGGCTTGTGCCGCCGCCTGGGCTAATTACTGGGGCACGTCAGTGCCCTCAAACATAATGCGGTTCCTGCGCGGAGCGCATCTTAAATCATCCCTTTAATAGCGACGCCGCAAACCTAAGAGGGGGGTCTTTGTAACACCCCCCTCTACCCTGACATGGCGTAATGGAGCGTAACAATGAAAATCATATATTCAGGCTTTGACACAATTGAGTTTGCAGTCATGGGCGCGCTTAACCCGCAAGCGATTAAGCGCATGGAGGCCGCTAAGGCTGAGGCCTTAAAAGAAGATCGGGATATGGTTCTAAACTTTGGCGACCCAGCCCGAAAAGTCCAAATTGCTTCACATGGAATGCAAGGGGGCTACGCCTTTATACTCAATACGGGGTTAGTTGATGAGCAAATCAGATATAAAAATAGCTTAAATCAAAGTGAGTGGAATGGCTTTGTAAAAATCCGCGCCGCAGCTTTAGCTACATATGGTTGGAAAGCCGCGATTGACAGAGCTCTTCAAAGCCTAGCTGATACTGGCTTCACGACAACAGGGGTTAGCTTAAATCGTGTGGATTATTGCATGGACTTTCTAGGTATAAATCCAGACCTGAACCCTATGAATTTTGTCGCCCATGCACGTGTAAAGAAGAGATCAATATCTGAGACAACCGTTCGTCCTATACACGTGGATATGAGCGCTGTAGCGCAATCCTCTACGTGGAAGAGTATCACCTTAGGTAAAATGCCTGGACGCCAGCTTATTATATACGACAAACGCAGAGAGGCGCTTGATAAACATAACCGCTTCTGGTTCAGAATATGGGGCATTGATGCAGCGGATATAACGCAAACAGTTCATAGGGTGGAGCTTCGCGCAGGTAAGGATGAGCTTAGAAAATATAACATAAGATCATTTGAACGCTTTGAGGCCGCTATTGGTGACGTGTTCAAGAAGGCTGTTCACGTGATACGCTACGTAGAGCCACGTGAAGGGGAGGCCAATGTGACCCGCTTGCCGCTACATCCGCTATGGCGCCACGTGACAGAGCACGTAG
>JALZVI010000205.1 GCA_023301015.1 Rickettsiales bacterium
TGCACACGAATCTGATGGGTACGGCCAGTTTGCAGCTTGCATTCCACCACACTCGCCGCGCCATTATGCAGCACTTCCGCCACGCGATATTCTGTCACGGCATGTTTGCCGCCATCATCCAGCACGGCCATTTTCTTGCGGTTGCGTTTGTCACGGCCAATTTGCGTTTCCACCATTCCCGCAACTGGCGAAGGCAATCCGCACACCACCGCCTTATATTCGCGCTTAATCTCACGTGCCTCAATCTGCGCTGAAAGCCGCTTATGCGCCTCGTCCGACTTCGCCGCAACCATCAGCCCGCTTGTATTCTTATCCAACCGATGCACAATTCCCGGGCGCTCAACGCCATTTATGCCCGAAAGCTTGCCCTCGCAATGATGCAGCAGCGCATGCACGAGCGTCTTGTCCCAATTGCCAACGGCGGGGTGGACTGTCATGCCCCCAGGCTTATTAATCACGAGCAGCTCAGCATCTTCATAGACCACATCGAGCGGAAAATCCCACGGCGTTAAATCTAGCGGCTGCGCCTCTGGCACGGTCAGCTCATGCTCCTCATTATAGCGCACCTTTTTTGAGGGGTTGTCGATGAGCTGCTGCACATAGCTCCGCGAAACGCCAGAAGCGTCCGCGAGGAATTTATCGAGGCGTTTGCCTGAGTCACGCAGAGATACTTTATATTTAGTTGTGGTCATGGGAGTTATATAGACGAAAACCGCGCGATTGGCAAAATATGAATTTTTTGTGACTCAATTGAAATATTGACAGATTTTAGCTATACTGAAGATTCACTTCCTACCCTTCGTATGAATTTTGAAAGGGTAGTTCAGACTTCCCTTTCTCTTTTCAGGGGCTGGAGGCCTACAACTTGAATATTTATGACTAAAATTGAAACACTAAGACAACTGCAAGAAATTGCAAAATACAACATAATAGCAAGCTCAGTACTGTTTATCACAGTACTCTGTTTTACCATCTACTTGATGCTCTTGCTTAAAGGCAAAAAAGAAGGTGGATAGCAAAGCTGAAGAAAAAACCCCGCCGTTCATTCGGACGGGGATTTTTTTTGTAGCCCTGAGCGTTCTCAGTCTGCAAGTACCTTGGTGCGCAGCGGGGAGAGATTAAAACCACAGCCCTGAGCGCGTTTCAGTCTGCGAGGCGGTGACGAAGCGGGGGAACAATTAAAAACTCAAAAAACCTATTGACAGCATAACCGCAAATAAGCATAATGCGCGCTCTTTAAGGCTATATATAGAGAATTTATTATGAAAACATTTAGTGCAAAACAAAAAGAAATCGAACGTCAGTGGTTCATTATCGATGCTGAAGACGTTGTTCTTGGCCGTTTGTCAGCCGAAGTTGCAAAAATTTTGCGCGGCAAGCATAAGCCAACATACACACCGCATATCGACACAGGCGACCATGTTGTTATCATCAACGCTGATAAAGTGAAGATTACTGGTAACAAAGCCACGCAAGATAAGCATTATTGGCATACAGGCCATCCAGGTGGTATTAAAGAAATTACGCGTGCTAAAATTTTGGCTGGCCGTTTCCCTGAGCGCGTTGTGATGCTTGCGATTAAACGCATGATTTCACGCAACTCACTTGGCGCACAACAGCTAACTAAGTTGAAAGTTTATGCTGGATCCGAGCATCCACATGCAGCGCAAAACCCAACTGTTATTGATTTAGCAGCAAGAAATTCAAAGAATAAAAGAGCACAAAGCGAGTAATTATAACTATGATTGATATTCCTACAGAACTTAAAGAAACTGTGAAAGCAGAAGAAAAGCAAGAAACAGCTACTCCAGAAGTGACTGTTGAAAAGCGTGAGCCTAAGGTTGATAACCTTGGTCGTTCATATGCAACAGGAAAGCGTAAAGATGCTGTTGCTCGTGTTTGGATCAAACCTGGTTCAGGAAAAATTATGGTGAACAAGCGTGAAATCGCTACATTCTTTGCCCGCCCTGTTCTTCGCATGATCATCAACCAGCCATTTGCAGCTACTGAAACAGAGAATAACTTCGATGTGATGTGCACAGTGAAAGGCGGCGGTTTGTCTGGCCAAGCTGGTGCAGTTCGTCATGGAATTTCAAAAGCTTTGGACCTATTCAACCCAGATTTGCACGTAATTTTGCGCAAAGGTGGCTTCCTAACACGTGACAGTCGCGTTGTTGAGCGTAAGAAACCAGGTAAAGCTAAAGCGCGTAAGAGCTTCCAGTTCTCAAAGCGTTAATTTTCCGAATTTTTCACCAAACTCAGGTATTTATATATGGCACGCGTTACAGTTGAAGATTGCATTGAAATTGTTCCAAATCGTTTTGAGCTTGTTGAAATGGCCTCGCAAAGAGTTCGCCAGCTTTCAGGTGGTGCGCCACTAACAATTGAGCGTAACAACGACAAAGACACAATCATTTCACTCCGCGAGATTGCTGAGAAAACAGTTTCTGACGAAGCTTTGCGCGAAGAGATCATCCAATCACACCAAAAATATGGCACTGTTGACGTTATTGACGACTCACAGCTTGCAATTGGTACTGGTGAAGACATTACATCTGACGATGTAGCGGCAGACATGGCTAATTTACAGTCAGACGCATCAAGCGAGATTGAAAGCGAGCTAGACGATAGCGGCTTTGAATTCGCAGAAGATGACGTTGTTAACGCAGAAGACTAGAGTTTACAATTGTTTCCCCGCTGAGTTTTTAATTTCCTCCCCGCTGTTTTTTGACTTCTCCCCGCGGCGGCTTCGCCTTGCAGACTGAGAACGCCCAAGGCTGCCTGCTGGCTTGCAGACTGAGG
>JALZVI010000206.1 GCA_023301015.1 Rickettsiales bacterium
CTGCAACCGATTATTCAACGATGCGCTCAATATCCGCGCCCAATGCTCGCAGTTTTTCCTCAACCTTCTCATAGCCTCTATCGATGTGGTAGATGCGGCTCATTTTGGTTTCGCCTTTGGAGGCTAGGGCGGCGAGGACTAGGGAGAATGAGGCGCGGAGGTCGGTGGCCATCACTTCGGCGCTGTTGAGTTGTTCAACTCCTTCGACCACGGCCTCGTTGCCAGAGATCGAGATTTTTGCACCCATGCGCATTAGCTCGGGCACGTGCATGAAGCGGTTTTCAAAGATGGTTTCTTTGATGTGCGATTTTCCTTCGGCGAGGCACATTAGCGCCATGAATTGGGCTTGCATGTCGGTGGCAAATCCGGGGAAGGGCATGGTGGTGATGTCTGTCGCGACGATTTTGCCGCTGGTGGCGACTAGCGAGTTTTCGCGTTGCTCGATGTTGATTCCTGCGGCTTCCATCGACTCATAGCAGCTGCCGAAAATTTCTGGCTTTGCGCCGATGACTTCGATCTCGCCATTTGTGATTGCGGCGGCGATGATGAAGCTGCCTGCTTCGATGCGGTCGGCGATAACTTCATGTTCGCAGCCGTGGAGTTTTTCAACACCTTCAATGCGCAACGTGCCTGTGCCGATGCCGCGGATTTTTGCGCCCATTTTCACGAGGCAATTTGCGAGATCTCCAATTTCTGGCTCGCGCGCGGCGTTGTTGATGATTGTTTCGCCTTCCGCCAAAGTTGCTGCCATCAAGATGTTTTCAGTAGCGCCGACGGAGACTTTTTCAAAGTTGATTTCCGCGCCTTGAAGTTTTTTGCATTCGGCGATTACATAGCCTTCTTCAATCTCAATTTTCGCGCCCATCTGTTCGAGCGCTTTGAGATGCATATCCACAGGGCGTGCGCCAATTGCGCAGCCGCCGGGGAGGGAGACTTTTGCTTTGCCGAAGCGGGCGAGCATTGGGCCGAGCACGATGATGGAGGCGCGCATGCGTTTGACCAGCTCATAAGGTGCGGTGAGGTCGTGGATGTTGTTGGCTTGCAATGTCATTGCGCCATTTTCGTTGCCGAATTTGATTCCGAGATGGGAGAGGAGGCTAATCATCGAGGTGATGTCGTCTAGCTCGGGCATGTTGGAGAAGGTGATTTTTCCTTCCGTGAGAATGGCGGCGCAGAGGAGTTTGAGCGCCGAGTTTTTCGCACCCGAAATTTTGACCTTGCCACGGAGCGGATTCCCGCCTTTGATGATGAAACTAGACATTATTGAAACCTCGTATCGTCGCCTTCGTAGACGCCGAGCAGTTTGATTTTGCGGGTGAAAAAGCCTAGTTCCTCGAGGGCTAGTTGCACGGGGCGTTCGTCGGGGTGGCCTTGGAATGAGATATAGAAATCGGCCATGTCTGATGTTCCGCCAGGGATATAGCTCTCCAGTTTCAGCATGTTAACATTGTTGGTGGCAAAGCCTCCGAGCGATTTGTATAGCGCGGCGGGGATGTTGCGGATGGTGAAAATTAGGGTGGTTATAACTTTCTCAGCTGGCTCGATATCGAGCGGTTCTTTTGAAAGGGCGATGAAGATGGTTTGATTTGTTGGGTGGTCTTCGGCGTTGCGCTTGAGGATGTCTAGGCCATGCACTTCGGCGGCTAGTTCGGATGCCAGCGCGGCCTTGGTTTTGTCGCCAGATTCTGCGAGCGCTTTGGCGGCCAGCGCGGTGTTCATTGCATCTTGTGTTTTTACACCCAAGCTTTTGATTGTTTCACGGCATTGCATGAGGGCTTGTGGATGGGAAGAAATTGTCTCAACCTCTTCAAGATTCGCACCTTTTGCGCCGAGGATATGATGCTCGATGCGGAGGAAATATTCACCGACAATATGCAGCTGGGTGTGTGCGAGAATGTTATGCACTTCGGCAACGCGGCCTGCATAGGAGTTTTCAATCGGGATCATGCCAATTTCAACTTCGCCTTTTTCCACCGCGTCAAACACGGCCTCAAATGTGGGATAAGCCACGCCTTCCATATATGGGTAGGCCTTGCGGCATGCTAGGTCAGAATGTGCTCCGACTGTTCCTTGAAATCCAACTTTATTATTTTTTGTCATGTAAGATTTATAAGCAAATAAAATTCCTATGGCAAGTCTTGATAGGAGGCTACAAAATTATCGCTTTCAAAATTCGGGGATTCGCAATAATATGCTTCCCATGGATTATAAAAAAATTGCGATATTGGCGGATGAGTCGGAAAATGCGGTGAAGGCGAAGGCTGAGCTGTTGGGGATGTATGATTTTCTTGATGATGAGTTGCGCGCCGAAGATGCGGACATGGCGATTGTGCTGGGTGGTGATGGTTTTATGCTGCACACCATGCATCGGTTGCTGAAGCTGAACGTGCCAATTTTTGGGATGAATTGTGGGACGGTGGGCTTTTTGCTCAATGAATATCGCGCTGATGATTTGGAAGAAAGGCTAGCGGATTTGACTGTTTCGACGTTGGTGCCGCTGGAGATGAAGGTGGTTTGTGCTGACGGGAAAGAAACTGTGAATTATGCGCTGAACGAGGTTGCGCTGCTGCGGGAAACTGCGCAGGCGGCGAAAATTCGGGTGCAGGTGAACGGCAAAACGCAGATTGAAGAGATGGTTTGTGACGGCGTGATGGTGGCGACTCCTGCTGGGAGCACGGCGTATAATTTGTCAGCTGGTGGGCCGATAATTCCGCTGCGGGCGAATGTGATTGCGCTGACGCCGATTTCGGTGTTTAGGCCACGTCGCTGGAAGGGTGCATTGTTGCCAGCTGATAAGGTGATTGAATTTGAAGTGCTGAAGCCGCATAAACGCCCAGTTTCAGCCACGGCCGATTTTAAGGAAATTCGAGATGTGAAAAAGGTGACGGTGCAGGAAAGCAAAGACGTGGAGCTGAAGCTGCTGTTCGATCATAATTTGACGCTGCAGGATCGGATTATTAAAGAGCAGTTTGTTTTGTAGTTTTTGATTGTTTCCCCGCTGGCGCCCTTCGGGCTGGCAGACTGAAACGCGCTCAAGGCTGTGGTT
>JALZVI010000207.1 GCA_023301015.1 Rickettsiales bacterium
CTTCAGTCGTTTAGCTATGGCTAAACTTCTTCTTCACGCCTCGTCTAAATCCATTCTATTCTACTCTCATTCCAAGAGACAGTAAATAGAGGTACCCTATAGCCCTATTCCTGTACAATTACCTTTCTCGTATACTCACCAGCTATTGACAATAAGTAGACACCAGGCTCAATATTCGCAACATCTATATAAGTTCTGCCGCCAGACACCGCTTGCGCAGTATAGATGAATTGGCCCATAAGATTAGTGAGTTGTATATCTGCTTTCATCATACCATCCCATTCGACAGTAAGCATATCTGTAACCGGGTTAGGATAGACGGTAAACTTTGTTTCGTCTAGCAGATCTGCAGTGGGTAAGAGAATATCACAGAAAGTTTCATTTGGCTCAAGTTCCATCCAACCCATTGGTTCTAATGTTCTTCCTGCAAAGGCACCAAAATTTAATGGATATCTATTAAATCTAAAAGTCAAGTTTTGATTCACTGTGAGTATATCTCCTTGTGTAGCCGGATTGGCACCGTTTCTAGGTACAATATATTCCCACACAATATCATCATCAGGTGTCAACTCAAAAGCATAACCGAATCGCCCTCCCATAATCAAAGTATTACCATTAGGTAAAAACTGTACACTAGACAAACCTGTCGACCACAAATCAGTAGAGTCTACAGGATGTGCAAGATTAAAATCATAAGTCTCTGGCAAGTAAGTGTTATTCTCAATCGTATATTCCCATTCATACATTACCCAATCTGGCGAGATAATACTTGCTACAGAAATGTCTGCGGCAAAACGATTATTGAAAACAGCAATCTTTCCATATTGTGGATGCGTAGGTTCCAGAAAATCATCGATCCAGTGTGCATCATGCTGGAAAAAAAACTGCTTATCATCGACAGTACCTTGACCATAAGTCATGGGATTCCCCCATCGGTACATCAAGTCACCACCTCTATTCCCGAATCCTCCAAAACTACTTGCCGCTTCTTCTGTCGTTGTTGTATGATCGATAATCCATATTTCGTCAAAGTAGGGAACACTTAATAGAATCTGATCAAGATCTGCATTATAATCTATTGAGTTGGCATGCATCCAATCGGGGTGCCCATCAAGTCTGCCATAGTTAACATCTATGCGTTCTGGGTGATCAGCAATGACGCCAAAGTTATTTTTAGTAGAATCAAAGTCTTGTATCAAATGATCCCAGGCATGCCACTCCCATATAACCTCATCCGTGGCTGGATCAATCTCTAATATATAATCTGGCCACATTTTAGCTTGCGCCAATGTAGATGTATCTCTACCGACTGCAGCAGACTCTTCATTGGTCTTAAGCTCCCAAGCTATTGCGAGAATGGTCCCTTCATCTGTTAACGCTATATCATGATGTAATCTAAAGTTTTCATCATTAAGCGTATACGTCCAGATGAGATTGTTATCCCAATCTCTAATCTCTATAGTCGCACCAGCTCCACCTGCAAAGATCGCATCTTGGGCGACAGAGGATGAACGCTTAGTCTTATAGAGTAGCCCCTCATCTGTGAGATAGGCTGTATTGCCAGGTACCCAGCCATTATCATCTTCCCATATATGGACGATCTCTCCACAGTTATCGAGCAGAAAAACATTGGGTTGGTTCTGAGGATAAACAAGATTGTACCCATCATATGACTGGCTGGGTGAGTAGGAAAGTAAACCCACTGTGTTTTGTCCAAGAACAATAGAACTCCAGAAAAGTATGCTGAATAGGGATAATAATAATTTCATATCGTATCTCATTTGGTATTGTAGTAATATATAGTAGGTAACAAAATTTTATTATTGTACCAATGCATTTTAGTGAATAAATATTTTTTGTGTTACCGTCTCTCCATTTGCAAAGACTACCGTTACAATATAAGTACCCATCGTATAGTGACGACTTAGGAGGACATTTGTATTGGTATATGTTAATTTTTCTAACTGTCTGCCTTGTATATCTCTGACAAGAATAGTCTTCACATTTCTTTCCTCCATTTCTAGAAACAAACTATTGGATTGCGGTATAAAACGCAATTCTAGTGTCTCCTCATTAAGATCAATTGTACTTGTTGACAACTCACAGTCAAGAGGGTTTAATTCTATCGGCAGTCCAGGTGTTAGATCAAGACCATCAAATCCTTTAAAATCTAAAGGAAATTTATATGCTCTAAAACTACTGTTGTTCCTGCCTGGTTCGCCTTGATTGATTGGTGTATCGCGATTGACTGGGATCTCATATTCCCATGCGATGTCTCTTTCTGGGGTAATTTCAAATATCCTTCCTGGTGAGCCAGAATTTATCAGCGTATTACCATTAGGAAGTCTAGACGCATTAGAAAGAAAAGCACTATAAAAAGTTTCGTCAGGACTATCGCCATAGATTGTATTAGCATCGATAGGTCCATAAGGAATTCCTTCTTCTTCGATATAAAAACCTGGTGCACTCTGCGGTGGAGTAAGTATTTCTATTTGAGTGAAGTCAGTACCAGGTTTTCCATTTCCGTTATTAAAAATTAAGATACTCCCTGCATCTTCAAGACCTTCAGTAATCCAGTTGACACCATGCTGACCAAATAGTCTTTGTTCTTCCACAAGAGCCCCTTTGTAAGAAGAAGGATTTCCCCATCGGTAGAGGATGTCTCCGCCTTTGCCATAAGTACCACCGCTATGAGTGGCTGCTTCTGCAGTCGTCGTGCTGTGATCGATTATCCATACCTCATCAGAATTACGTATCGAGATAAGGATCTGATCTAGCATCGGATTATAATCAATGGCATTAAAGTGAAACCAATCTCGCGTCTCATTAGAGTTACCACTATCTAAGGTCGGATGATTAAGATCATAGAGCTCAGGGTGATCAGCGACATTACCAAAACCTAGCTTAGTACTGTCCAAATCTTGAATGAAATGATCGTTGATATGCCATTCCCAGACAACATTAGCACTGTCTTGCCCAATGGGTTCTAATTCCAAAATTTTCTCTGACCACATAAAATTTTGAGGTGCAATCTCATTAGGATCTCTTCCAAGTGCTTCTAATTCGTCTCTAAAGGTTAGCTCCCACATAAACGTTAGTATGTTACCATTAGGCATCATCACGGCATCATGATGTGAAAGTTGCGTATCTGTATTGATTATATATTGCCAGACGACGTTGTTGTCCCAGTCTACTAGTTCTAGTCCGCCAGCATTACTCGCCGAGGTGTAAGGACCCACTGGATTTACCTTAAATGTACGAAACATCAATCCGCTATCGAGAAAATAAGCCGCTAGTCCAGGATTGGTCCCTCTATCCCATTCATTGATTAAGTTACCGCAGTTATCAACCATAAAGGCCTTGGTACTTGAAAAAGGGGAGAAAAATGTATATCCTTCTAAGGCCTCATCGGTCTTAGACAAAACACCGACTGTCGGTTGCTGAGCCATAAGGCCAAAAGATATCACAACGCATATTAGAATTAGAAATGATTTCATAGTGTAGTCATATGGATGAGTACACAATATACGATGGTTAGAAGAAGAGGATGGTCGTAGTGGGAGGATTATCTCATTTATTGAAAGAAACTATATAAAAACACTTAAGCTCAAAGTATTGAGCAGACTACCTTATCAAAAGGAAAAAATCTGTTTTCTGTATAAAACCACGTTTGTCGGGGTTTCTAGCGCTTGTATCTCGTTGCCATATGCTTACTTTTTTGTCAAAACTAGAGATCATATAATAGATCATAAGTTTCAATCCTACCGCATCTCAGCTATAAGCTGAGACGAACATCAGTTATTACTCAGCTACATATAAGGTTATGGGAAGAGCCTACACCACACAACATCACTACTGCTTCAAAAACTTAAGCACTTGTTGTCTTTCCTGGAACATAATACGTAAAGTGTATGCTCCTGACACCAAATCCTGTACATCTATGCTCAATTCATCTGTTCCCGAGAAAACCCGTCTGCCTTGCATATCATATATGGTAACTGCTAGAGGACGCATCTCAGTATTGATGATTAAGTGGTCTATGACAGGATTAGGAGAAATTGTAACCCTTTGGTTGTGTCTTTCTATGTCTTGAGTCGATACTCTATTGTTACAATATTCAGTAACGGTTTCTATATTACATCCTGATCCATTATTCTCTATGCGGACTTGATCTGGTTCTCTTTCTAACATATCACAGATGAAATCTAGGTTGCAGGAATCTAGTTTAGGGTTATGTTCTATAATAAGTGTTCTGTCTACTCTACTTGTGATGCTGTCTTTTTGAAAATTTCCTAAAATATTATCATTTATCCATTCAAAGTCAGTCCCAGTGCCTTCCATCTTCAAATGACTTAAGTCAAGCAAACTTTCTAGATTAGGGTTATTACCGATGTACAGATATTTTTCAACAACAGAAATTTCTGGCAGAATAGTATCTATACATTTCATATCCTTAATATTGAATAGCACAAGCGCATCTAAACTATCTACATTACTAAGGTCAGTAGGAAAATTCTTTTCTAAGTTTTCTAGCCTAACAAGATCGACTGTAGCATCTATGATAAATTCACTATCTAATATATCTGTCCTAACTAATTTTAATAATGATATAT
>JALZVI010000208.1 GCA_023301015.1 Rickettsiales bacterium
CATAATCACTCTGCTGAAAATTACGCATATTCATCCATCGCACATGCTCATCTGGCGTGCGCTGATTCACCTTAATCCCCCACATTGACTGAGTGTCGTGCGGCAAAGTTCCGTAGCGTAAATCGGCTACAACATTTGTGTGGTCGGGGTGGAGATAGATATAGCCTTGCGAGAAATATTTGAAGCGCTGAATGTCTTTCCACTGCTGCGAATCTTTTTCTAAAAGTGGGAAGAATTCGTCCAAGTTCAGCTTTGCCACGCGCTTGCCTTTCTTGACTTGCGGCTGTGAAGAATTGCCCACGCGCACGGCGTCGATATAGTAATAATCACCAGCGTCATAAACACTGCGCCATAGCACGTTGTTGCCGATGGTCGGGTTGAGGAGCAACTTCTCCACAGTATGTCCGCGGCTTTCCGCCAGCTCATGCACAATGCCTGCAACTTGATGGTGCTTGTATGCGCCAAAGCCGATGTATAATCCTGCCAGTAGCATCCCAACAATCATAACTCGTGATGATCTCATTGCGAATGCGACGATGGCTAGTAGGAGGAGGGTGAATGTGAAAATTGGGTCGATGATGGAGATGAAGTTCCATGCCACGCGCTCGTCAAAAAACGGCCACCAAAGGCGTGTGCCATAGCTGGTGAATGCGTCTAGAAGGCCGTGGGTGAAATAGCCCAGAGTGGTGAAAATTGCGATGGTTTTGAAGCTGTGATTTTTGCGGAAGAAAACTAGCCAAAGCGCCAAGCCAATAATCAGCCCGCCGATTGGGGCGAAGAAGATGGAGTGGGTGAAATGGCGGTGAAATTCTATGCGCAGAAGCGGGTCTTCGGCAGAGCGGATGAAGATGTCGAGGTCAGGTGCCATTCCTCCCAGTGCGCCACAAATTGCAGCAACACGCAACTTTGCTTTTTTCGCAAACGCGCCTGCCAACCCAGCGCCAACCAATGCTTGTGATAATGGATCCATGGGAGTTAATATAGGGTGTTTTCCGCGCGATGCTAGAGGTTTTTAGCTTTAACCTTGCTTCATGCCTTCATTAGCGCTACAACCCCCATCATGGCTCAGAATCTCGTATTATCCGTCCGCGAAGCGACTGTCACTTTTGGTGGGAAGCCGTTGTTTGACGATCTTTCGTTCAACATCCATGAGGGTGATCGTATCTGCTTGGTGGGTAAGAACGGCGCGGGGAAATCTACGCTGATGCAGGTGGTGACAGGTGCGCGTGAGCTGGATGCGGGTGAACGATATTCTCCAAATCAAGGCCTGACAATCGGCTATTTGCGCCAAGAAGTTACGCCGCAGGAAGGGCAGAGTGTTTTTGAATATATCTATGACGGCCTCGATGAGGAGCGCCGCAACCCAGATTATGAATATATGGTCGACATGGTGATGGATCCGCTGGAGCTGCATCCGCAAGATCTGATGACGAAGCTTTCTGGCGGGCAACTTCGCCGTGCTGCATTGGCGCGTGCGCTTGTGGAAGACCCTGACGTGCTGCTGCTCGACGAGCCAACTAACCATCTCGATTTGGGCGGGATTAAGTGGCTGGAAGAATATCTGTCATATTATCGCGGCACGCTGGTGTGTATTAGCCATGACAAGGCGTTTTTGGCGAATATTACGAACAAAATTTTCTGGCTAGATCGCGGTCAAATCAAATCATGCCCCAAGGGTTTTGGATTTTTTGATGAATGGTCGACAGATTTGCTTGAGCAAGAAGAGCGTGAGCTGGCTAAGCGGAGCAAGATTGTAGAGCAAGAAGTTGCTTGGGCGAGCCGCGGTGTGAAGGCGAGGGTGAAGCGTAATGTGCGCCGTGTTGCGCAGGTGCGTGAAGCGCGCGACAAGCTGAAGGCCGACAAAAGCAACTATCGTCAAGCGGTGCGCAAAGTGCAGCTGCCTGTCCTAACCCCGTCCGAATCCTCACGCGTTTTGGCGGAGTTTTATAATGCTGGCAAGGTTTATACGAATGTTGATGAGAGCGGAGAAGAGCGCAAAAAAGTGATTCTTGACCAGTTCAGTATGCGGGTGATGCGCGGTGACAGAATCGGGATTTTGGGCAAGAACGGCTCAGGCAAAACTAGCTTTTTGAAGATGATGGTTGGCGAAGCAAAGCCCGACACTGGCAGTGTGAAGCTGGGCAAAAATATGGAGCTTTCATATTTCGACCAAAAGCGTTCCGAGCTTGATCCGACAAAAACGCTTTGGGAAACTTTATGCCCTAACGGCGGTGACTATGTGATTGTGGCTGGAAAAGAGCGCCATGTTTGCGGGTATCTCAAAGATTTCATGTTCGATCCAAAAAATGCGCGCGACCGTGTGAGTATTTTGTCTGGTGGGCAGCGCAATCGTTTGCTGCTGGCAAAAGTTCTGGCCGACCCTGGTAATTTCCTAATTCTCGATGAGCCGACCAATGATTTGGATATGGACACGCTCGAGATGCTCGAAGAAATTTTGTCGCATTATCAAGGCACGCTGTTCATCGTTAGTCATGACCGCGATTTCCTCGATCAAACTGTGAGCCAAATTTTGGCGTTTGAAGGCGATGGCGATGTGCAGCGCTATATCGGCGGCTATTCGGACTATATCGAGGCTGTGGAGAAGGACAAGCCGAAGGTGGAAAAGGCTGAGAAATCGAAGCCGAAAAAGGTAGAGAAAAAGGTTGCAGATGCGCCGAAAAAGGAAGTGAAGCTAAGTTATAAATTCCAGCACGAACTAGATGGCCTGCCTGCCAAAATGGCTGGGCTGGAAGCGCTGATAGCAGAGCTATTCAAAATCCTCTCCGACCCCAAACTATATTCCGAAAATCCAGAAATGTTCGACGAAGTCTCGAAAAGATCGTCCAAGGCGAAGGCCGATTTGGAGGTTGCTGAGGCAAGGTGGATGGAGCTTGAGGAGATGAAGGTTGGTTGAGTGTGGTTGCTAACTGGCGGAGTGTTGTGGGCGGTTTGCGAACCTGTCCGAACACAAGGTTGCTTATTTTACAGATGCCAAGAGCTATCTAC
>JALZVI010000209.1 GCA_023301015.1 Rickettsiales bacterium
ATGCATAGATTTACGCAACGCCGAGCCAAGCACGATCGACTTCAGGATAAGATCCTTATAGCGCATTGGCTTGCGGTTGATATCTTCGGCAATCACCTTCTTTGCACCATGCACATCGCGCGCATCCAAAGTTGCACGCCAAACTGTGCGCTCAATGCGTGATGCAGCGAACATAGAATCTGCCATAATCTGATCAATCTTGCGCGCAATTTCAGCACGCCTAACCTTACCCACCTTCTCCTTACTCCGCAGGTCAACTGGGGGATATATAAAGATGCGGATTTTTGGGAACATTCTGCGACGAACTTTCCCGCCAAGAAGTGAGAAATATGTATATTGCGTGCCATCAATACGTAGCGGCAAAATTTTGGCCTTTGCATTTGTCGCCACCACCCCTGGCACCTCATAAATTTTCATCAGGCTGCCCGTCACCGTCATGCGTCCCTCAGGGAAAAACACCACCTTATTCCCCTTCGCCACATGCTCGGTTAGCGCCTTCGTGGACATAGGGTTTGTTGGGTCAACGCGATAAATTCTGAATAGGAAAAGAACCGCGCGAATATACCATCTTTCTGTAATCAGCGCGTTCACCGCAAAGCTCACTTCTTGTGGCAAAAGGGCGGTGAGCAAAATCAGATCAAGCACTGATTGATGGTTCGACATAATCACCATTTTGCGTCCAGCTTTATGGAAATTATCCATCCCGTGCACTTCCATGCGGAACAGTTTTTTCAGCACCCACGCCACAACAGACATCAGCGTTTGATGCGGCAAAAGTAGAAGTATAAACACAGCCACGGCCAAATTGACAACGGCCAAAATCACGAACACGCCAGTGATCCCCAAGCCCAGCGAAAGCAGGAACACAATTGTCACTTGCGCAACCACCATGAAAATTGCATTTATCAAATTATCCGTCGCCATCACGCGTGAACGGCGCTTTGGGTCGGCTTTGAATTGAATAATCGCCTTCAGCGGCACCGCATACATTCCTGCGCAAAACGCGATTGCGAACATTGAAAACGCAATCACCCAAGCATGAATACTCGAGAAAAATTCAGAAACCGTGCTTAAATCTTCTTTGTAGACACCTGAATAAATATTTGATTCGGTCACAAGCAAAAGCGTGAAAAACGAAACACCAACAAGGGCTATTGGCGCAAGCTTGGCAGAGATTTCATCCTTCAAAATTGCCGCAGCAGAGATTGAACCAGCCGCCACTGCAATTGAGAAAATGATGAGAAAAATTGTGAACACATCAGCATTGGCTTGCAAAACTTGGCTTGTAAAATTCGGCATTTGCGACAAGAAAACAGAGCCAATCAGCCAAAACCATGAAGTCCCAAGAATTGTATAAAACAAAACTCTGTTCTTCGTAATTTCCGAAATCAACGACCATGAGCTTGCCAGAAGATTGCGCTGAATCACCAGCTTCGGGCGCGCAGCCTTGGCTTCTGGCACGTTATGCGCCGCCACAATCCCGATAACAGAAGCACCAATCAGAAACAAAGCAAGAGGCAAAATTGTGCTTAGCTGGTTCACCTCAATCCCGCCACCGAGCTGAGATCCAATGACACTACCAAGCAAAATGGCCACAAAGCCACCGCCCTCAATCAGCCCATTTCCCGCAACCAACTCACCTTGCTTCAGATGCTCGGGAAGCAGACTATATTTCACAGGGCTAAAGAATGTGGATTGCGTGCCGATTAGGAAAATTAGCGCTAACAGCAGATAAATATCGCCAAGCCAAAACGCATAAACCACGCAAATTGCGATCACTAGCTCGAAATATTTCGTGTAGCGGACAATTTGCGAGCGTTCGAACTTGTCAGCAATTTGGCCAGCGAGCGATGAGAATAAAATATATGGCAAAATGAGCAATGCCGAGGCAATTGTCACCATCACAGGCGCAGAAATCCCTAGCAACGGGCTGTTTGCGAATTTGAAGGAGATGATAACCACCAACGCATTGCGGAACAAATTATCATTAAACGCGCCGAAGAACTGCGTAAGGAAAAGCGGCAAAAAGCGCTTCTTTGTTATAATATTAAAATGCGATTTATGCTCTATTTGCTTGTCTGTCATTGTGATATACTACAATTTCGCCCCATATTCGCAATTAAATTGAGAGTTTGAGGTTGAAATTTAGTGATTTTTTATTACATAAAGGCAGCAAATCAAGGGGAACTAATGGCAGAAGAAGCAGAAAACATTGAAAACGAAGAATTTGAAGAGACTAATTTGAGCGGCGACGAGATTGCTGAGGAAGTGCTAAAACAAGCAGAATCCGCAGTTGGCAACGACGCAAAAGTTGAGGAGCTGGAAGCCAAATTGGCGAGCATGCAAGATGCACTTTTGCGTTCCGCAGCGGACCTAGACAACACTCGCAAGCGCTCGGAAAAAGAACTGCAAGACGTTGGAAAATATGCAATTTCGTCATTCGCGAAAGACATGGTGAATGTTCTGGAAAACTTGGAGCGTACAATTTCAGCGATTCCAGATGAGGAAAAGGACAGCCCGCTATTCAAAGGCGTGGAGCTTACACAAAAAGAGCTAGCGAATTCGCTTGAACGTCGTGATATTAAGCAGATTGCACCAAAAACTGGCGACAAGTTCGACCATAATTTGCATCAAGCAATGAGCCAAGTGGCCGAGCCTAGCGTTGAAGCAGGTTGTATTGTTAGCTCGATGCAAACAGGTTATATCATCCATGACCGCCTCTTACGCCCAGCGATGGTGGTTGTGAGCAAAGGTGTTGATGCCGCGAAACATGAAGTTGACACATCAGCTTGATGTAAGCATAATGTTTTCATAATCGCGTAGGTAGAAAAAACTGTGTGATTAGTAGGGTTTATGAAAAATAATATTAAAAATTTGCGCAAAAAACATGGCTTGACCATGGCGAAGCTTGCTGAGGAAATTGGCACTTCGCAACAGCAGGTTGACCGCTTGGAAAAAGGCAAGCGCAAGCTTTCGGCCGAGTGGATTGACGTGCTTTGCAAGGCGCTAAAATGCAAACCGGGGGAGCTTGTTGAGTTCTCGGTTGATTCAGAGCCTAACAGCAAAAAATCGACGGCAGCAGCAATTGTAATTGGCGCGATTGAAACGCAGTTCGGCAATTCATTGCGTGAATTTGATGCTGATGAAAAATATGAAATTCGCTTTAAGCCAGCGGCAAAAGATATTGGCAAAGAATTCTTCGCAGCCATCGTTGAAGGCGGGAATTATTTGAGCTACCCAGACGGAACGGAGCTGATTTTTACTAAGGAGTCGGAAGAAAAATTGACTGGCGGAATGCAAGAAAGCGCGGCCGATTTCGCAGGTGGAAAAACTGGCGAGCACAAGTTCAAACTTCACAGCTCTTTGCTAACAGGCCAAGTCGTGAAAAGCATCCGAGTTGAGTAGCATGAAAAAACTTCGTATATTAATGATTGGTCAGAAGCTGGGGTTTGACGACTCAGAATGCAGTACGTTTATGATTGACGAGGCTGTGCAGCGCGGGCATATGGTGATGGAGTGTGAGCAAGGCTTTGTGAGCTTACTTGATGGTGAAATTATATGCACGGCAAGTGAATATTTTGGCGCTGAGAAGGAAAATTCAGAGCTGCAAAAATTCACGATAAAAACTGATTTTGACATAGTTTTATTCCGCCAAAACCCACCTGTGAATATGACGTATTTAACTACGCTATATCTGCTGCAAATGATTGAAAATGACGTGATGATCTTGAACAAGCCTAGCGCGGTGATTCGTTATGCAGAGAAGATTTTGCCACATTATTTTGAAAGGTTCTCACCGCCTACCCTAATCTCAAAAAACCGCGCAGAAATTTTGGAGTTTGTGGCTAAGCATAATGGCGCAGTTGCAAAACCGCTCTATTTATTTGGTGGGAATGGAGTTGTGAAACTTGCTGTTGGGGATGAAGACAAATTGGATGAATTGCTCTCCAATAGCTCAGAACCGCTAGTGTACCAAAAATTCCTTCCTGAAGTTACTCAAGGCGACAAGCGCTTTGTGTTTGTGAACTCAAAATTCATTGGTGCAGTGAACCGAGTCCCGCCAGAAGGTGAGTTTATTGCGAACTTATGCCACGGCGGCAGCGCACATGCATATGAGCCGAATGAATATCAGCGCACAGAGATTATCCCAAAAACAGAACAGTTTTTGTCTGAAAATGATATATCATTTTGTGGAATTGATGTTATTGGTGACTATGTTAATGAAATGAATGTTACATCGCCACTGACATTTCCGCCACTTTTTGAAGTGTATGGAATCAATGCAGCGGAAGAATTTTGGAGCGAAATTGAAGCTAGACTTACCAACTGAATTTTCTGCGGAGAAATATAGCTATAACAAACCTCATCTCTTCACATCCGTGGATGTTCGTGATGCAGGCTTTAAAATTGCGCCTGTGGATACGAATATATTCCCCGCGGGCTGGCATTTGCTCTCGGAAGATGGGGAGCGCAAGGCTAGCGTGATTATGGCGGCATACCTCAAAGACAAGCTGGCATTTTGTGAGAAAGTTGGAATTGTCTGCGAGAATTTTTCGCGCAATGAGCACTATTGGAAGAATGTGGCTGCGCTGCGTGATATCATCGCAAATGCTGGTAAAGATGTTGTGCTGGGAGTGACCGATGCGGAAGTTGCTGAAGCGCAGCCGATTGAAGGGCTGGTGCATATACATAAGAAGAAAGGCTTGCTGTTTTTTGGCCGTTCGCGCCCATGCATCGTAGTTTCCAACCGAGATTTCGCCAGCGGTGCACCTGAAGAGCTGGTAGACATTAAGCAACCCGTCTTTCCACCAGTCTCAATGGGCTGGTATCGTCGTCGCAAATCGGCTCATTTCACGGCCTATGACGAAGTTGCTGGAAAATTTGCAGAAGAAAATGACATTGACCCATGGCTAATCTCCGCCTATCACGCAAATTGCGGCGAGGTGAACTTTAAGGCCAAAGAGGGGTTGGGTTGCGTTGCGAAAGATGTGGACAGAATCATCGCCCAAATTGCCACTAAATATGAGGAATATGGCATTGAACAAGAACCATTTGTGTTCATCAAAGCCGATTCTGGCAGCTTCGGCATGGGAATAATGACAGCGCGCTCAGGAGCAGAGGTGCTGGAAGTGAACAAGAAATTGCGCAAAAAAATGACAGCCACCAAAGATGGCATCGCAGTTGGGCAGGTGATTATTCAAGAAGGCGTGCCAACAGCACAGAACTTCAACGGCAACACCGCAGAATCAATGGTCTATATGATCGCAGGAGAGCCTGTAGACAGCTTCTTGCGGGTGAATGATGACAAGTCTGCTCTCGAGAATTTAAACAGCTCTGGCATGCGCTTTGAGGCCAATCCTGACAAATCCTCTGCCGTAGAAACCATCGCCCGCCTCGCCGCCATTGCCGCTGCGAACGAGAAATAGGGCGCATTCCAGCAAAGTTGGCACGGCTTATGCTTCTATCCAAGCAATAACATAGCTTGGGGAAGCAAAATGAATAATGCAATTTATGTAGCCTTATCAAGGCAGACAGGAGTTGGCCGACAACTAAGTGTTGTTGCTAACAACCTCGCAAACTCTAACACCGTTGGATACCATGGCGATCAACTATTGTTCAAAAGCCATTTAGTACCTGACGCAGGTGGTCGCGATACTGCCTATGTAGAAGACGTTGCCACAATCCGTAACACATCACAAGGACGCTTAGAATATACGGGTAGCCCTCTTGATCTAGCAATCAACGGCCCTGGCTATTTCGCCATCACAGGCCCAGTTGGAAATGCATATACACGTGCTGGAAACTTTGTTTTAGACAATGAAGGCTCGCTTACAACAATGGATGGTTACAAAGTTCAAGATGACGGCGGTGCACAAATTGACTTCCAAGAAGATGACCGCGAGATTGTGATTTTTGGTGACGGACGTATTGAAGTTGACGGCGAAGAAAGAAGTCAGCTTGGCTTTTATCAATTCGAAGATGAGCAACAAATCAAGCGTATTGGCGACAACCTATATACAGCACTAGAAGCGCCTGCACCTAATGAAGGCGAAGGTAGAATTGCGCAAGGAATGGTTGAAAAATCAAACGTAACTCCAGTTACAGAAATTACGAATTTGATAGAATTGCAGCGTGCATACACAGGAAATGCAAAGTTCATCTCAGATATGTATGAGCTACAAGAAGATGCAATTAGGAAGCTATCTCAACAAGCATAGCAAATGAATAAGATGGCATAAAGAACGCCTATAAGAATACAAATAAGGAGAAGAAAATGAGAGCTTTAGGAATCGCAACAACGGGTATGTTAGCACAGCAGCTAAACGTAGAGGTTATCTCGAACAACCTTGCCAACCTTTCAACCACGGCCTATAAGCGCCAACGTCCTGAGTTTCAGGATTTGCTCTATCAAAATGAGCAGCGCGTGGGTTCAACCTCCAACGAATCGGGAACAATTGTTCCTACAGGTATCCAGCTTGGTTTGGGTGTGAAGACCGGTGGTGTTTATCGTATTTTGGAACAGGGTAATCTTCAGCAAACTGAAAACGATCTCGATATCGCAGTTTCTGGACGTGGTTATTTTGAAATTGAACTGCCAAATGGTGAGCAAGGCTATACTCGGGCTGGCTCATTCCAAATCAACCAAGACGGCGATTTAGTAACACTTGATGGCAACATCATTGCGCCAGGAATTACAGTTCCTGACAACACAGCACAAGTTTCGATCTCATCCACAGGTGTAGTTGAAGCGTTCCTTGACGGCTCTGTTGACCCGCAGAATTTAGGACAGCTTGAGCTCACAAATTTTGTGAATGAAAATGGACTGGAAGCAATTGGTAACAACGTATTTAAAGAAACGCCAGCCTCTGGCACGCCCCTAACAGCATTTCCAGGCGATGAAGGATATGGCAACATTTTGCAAGGCTTTGTTGAGTCTTCCAACGTAGATTCAGTGCGTGAAATCACCAACCTAATCGTTGCGCAGCGTTCATATGAGATGAACTCAAAAGTGATATCAACAGCAGACGAGATGCTAAGAACAGCAAGTGACCTGAGATAGATTGGCGAAAGATAAATAGGAGATAATTATAGTGGCCATTGTACG
>JALZVI010000210.1 GCA_023301015.1 Rickettsiales bacterium
CTTACCGCCATTCGATTTATGCAACAAATCTCTTCCTGACCCCTTTTCTCACTTTTCGTGACCCCTTTTCGTGCTTCTATTTTATGGGCCACTCAGGGTGAGATGATTGAGGGCGGTCTACGCGATATCACTTCTCGCAGCCTGAAGGCTTCGGATGCCCCTTCATCAACCAAAACTCCGAGAAGATGACTTAAAGCTGCCCAGCTCTCAGAATCGCTGGAAGCAATTCGCCGTTTCTTAATCTCGCCTGAGATAATCCTCAATAATTCTGCCTGTTCCGTGGGTGTAAGGAAATGTTTCCCAGTCCGTTCTTCAGAAAACAAGATCACCTTAGAAAGAAGCGTGAAAGCATCTGGTAATAACTTACCTCCTACGGTGCCTAGAAACCGGATAAAGCTTCCCTGTGCTAGCATTTGAAAATGAGCAAATGCCTTTTTTATCTTACCCTCGTAGCCATTTAGGAATGGCCATTCAAAGTCTGGTCGGAAATACATTTCATTAAGAAACAGCACACTCTGAAGACCGCTGTAAGTCTTCCAAAGTTGCTCACTGCGCATTCCAGCGGCCTTCATTTTTTCGCCATCTAGGAGTTTTTCATGAAGTTTAAGGCATATCAAAAAACACTCGTCCCATGCTGACCAAAAAACGATTGGGCTGCCCCCTTTCTCCAAGCTCAAACTCAATTGCTGAAGAACTTTGTGAGCGCTACCACTGAGGCTGTAAAATTTCTCTTCGTCAAAAACAGGGATTAGAAGGGCATAACCTCTATTATCGGGAAGACCGGCCAACTGCATACTCAGTAGTTTCTCTACATCACCTAGGGCCTGAATACCGACTCTCCTTGAGTCTTTGCGATGACGCCAGCTATCAGCAGCAAATTTGCGCTTTGCCCAATGGCCGCGTGAATTCCAACATTCTTGAATAAAACACCAGCGACCAACGCGCGCCAAGAATGAGTCTAGCCACGAAACTTTTGAGCGAATTAATACAGTCAGCAATATTGGAAGATTCTCTTCTTCCTCCTCACCTCTAGGGTAATAGTGAGAAAGATCGATTTCTCCGGGCCACTCGTCGGTTACAAAGCGAGTGCATAGTTTTTGGCGCGCCCGCTCCTTCTCCAAGTTCATCTCTGCTTGAAGCTGGTGCCAGTGGACTTGAGGAGGTCTTTCGACACGTCCTCCAGGTCCACGAAATGATCTGTCGATCGATCGCAGCTGGCGGGAATAAGTGATCAGTAACCAACACGATCTTTCGACGAGGTTCTCTTCTCCAGTCAATTCAGCTACGACGTCTGCACACCTCTTTCGGACATCTTTTTCAAAATGCGTTAAAGCAGCTGCAATTAATCTCAAAACTGAAGACCGTTTTGCACTACTTTCGTCTAAGTAATTCAGCAGGAGAACAAAGCACGAAATGGCTATCGATTCTTCCCTTTTCCCGAACATCTGCCACGGGTCTGCAGAGCTTTGACCTTCGCAATTAGCACACAGCTGATCTACATGGGCAAAGCACCAATCCTGATCGGATCGATCCATCTCACTCCAGTGATATCGAACACAGACAGCAGCAACCAGCAGAGATGCTTTCCCAAAAGCACGCTCGGTTTGGCCTGAAATTTCTTCATTCCCAAGCGACCGAGCGTCGTTCAAAGCCACTTTCCAATTTTCTGGTCGAGGGACACTGCTTGGTAACGGACTTAAAATTGCTTCAGCCCAATGCTGTAAATTTGCGGGCTTCATTTTCTCAGCCCACTCAGCTTCACTCTCGTTTAGAAAATCCTGCAGATCTTTTGGGGGTTCAGATGCTTGGACAATCTGATAGCCGGGCTGGTCATCGGCAGGGGAAGCGATTGCATTTCTTCGATCAACTCGATGAAGCTTTACTCTCAACATCTTAACTTCCTCGCTATTCGCCTCATCTTCTGTGAATTGCTCAACCTCTCTCAACTGTTCATCGATAACAGCTTGAATTGAATTCATTCCGGTCCCGAACTGTGCGATGAAGACAAAATCTTCTAACTGACTCTTCCTGTGCGACAGCTTACTCGCTTCCGACCGTTCTTCGGTGAAAAGAGTAGCCGATTGGAGAAGGTTTCCGGCTCTGAGATTCGTCTGCTCCTGAATCATTCTACGCCGATCTAGTTCGACGAAGGCACTTACTTTAAAAAGAGAGGCGATTACCTCACCGCATGTCCACCAATTGGCACCAGCTACAGAGCAAACCATCCCTGAAATTGCAATGTTGTCGCATTCAAGAAGTAAGTCTTGCAGCAAAAGAGGAAGGTCATCAGGCCGTTTGATAGCAATATCTTCAAGAAGCCATTTCTCTAGTGCCATCAGTGCAGCCTCGATCATGCTGTGCAGACCTCCGAGCCCCCGATAGGCACTCCACCAATCTTGATCCCCTCCCTGCCTCGCCAACCAATCTCCTATCGGAAACTCAATAACCTTGTTTTGTGGCACGTCGTCAAAACTGCGAACTCCAAAGTAATTTCCGGTCGCTACATTGATGAGTTCGAGAATGAATGGTTTGCCGATTTCTGCGTGACTTTTGAGAAGCTCAAAAAATGGGCCACATAGGGCAGATGGTTCGGAAAATTCGGAAGATGAAATTCTTAAACCTGAGTCAACTGAGAGTCCGCGTGACTCCATCATTGGAGCTTCATTCTGACGCTCTCTTAATCCATAGGTTTCAAGGCAAAGACGAACCATAGTTCTGGGATAGGCGCGAGCTAAGACCCAACCATTGTGGTCTATCGTTAGAAACTGCAACACATCCTGGTATAGACTAATCTTCTGAAAGTTGTCTGAATCATAGGAATGATCGTCTCGATCTTTTTTTACGTCCCTACTAAGACGATGGAAAAAAACAGAAGGCAGCTCCGCAGCAACGGCACAGACCAGTCTCTTCAAACAATCGTCCCCTATGTTACGCCCTAAACTTCTGCTCTCCCAATAGTCACCGAATCGCTTTTCTCCATTGGACGCAACCTCCCACAAAATCATGACAAGTTGAGCCGCGTCTCGGAGCCCGCCCGGAGAATCGTTTTCCGGCACGACTGAGAAGTGCCAATCGAACAGAAGTTCTGTCACCTCACGCACATGATTCCTCACGAAGACATCTCCTTGATCGACCACAAAACTGAGGACCGCCCCCCATCCGGGACCAACCGGAAGTTCGGTATCCCTGAAACTTGCAGCTCTCCGGCGGTAGGCACTTTTTAGAACCCTGTGTAATTGATCAAATCTTTCCCATGAGCCGCCAAACCAGAGTCCTTCTGTGGAGCTAAGAATGCCTTTCGCTGATGAAGCCCCCAGAATCGCAGTTATCATCTCAAATCTCCAAAACTTTGGACAATCATCCCATTTCCAAACGCGAGATAGAAAATCGACGCATTCCGAACAGTCATCTCCATCCGCCAACTCTCCTAAGAACTGACGAAACGACCGGCGAACCATGAGGTGATCCCCCAGCGATTCGAAAAGCACTGCGGGATTGTTGCTGTATCGTTCGAAGTGATCCTTCGCAGACTCCAGCATCGACCAGTCTTCCAAAAGGTCATGTTCAGATCGAAATAATGAGGATGTCGCATTTTTCTGAACTAGAACTCCCTGACCGACCAACTCTGCAGCAGTCTCTAGTTGACTCTCTTTTACTTCCACCCACTGCTCAGCACTCAGAATACGCCGCCGGCTCAAATCTTTGAGCAGCATCTGCCATTTGGGCATCGTCTGCGGTTTCAGAAGCCTCCTCCACACGTGCTCTCGCCAATCTTTCTGAGATGTCCAGACCGACGTTGGATCCGATCCTCCTACTTGTATTGATCGAAGCGAATAATCTAACAGCTTCAAATTACGAAAAGCATCTATCACTATTTCCTGTTCGAGAATGGTGTTAGAAATCTCCAGATGCTCAGTCACCTCACGAACCTCTTCGATTGTGAGAAGGGGAACCTCAAATTCACTCCACGTCGTCGCTCTACCCCAATGATCTTGAACATGATCACTAAGGTAATCACGACAAGTCAGCACCACTACCCACGAGTTATCGAAACGGATAGCATCAAAGAGCTGCTCTAGAGCCAGGCATGTCGTCGCTGTCTCAAGAAGTCGCTCTACTGACTCAATCAAAAGAACTTTTTTCCGGAAGGGTAAAATAGCCTGCCACTCACTGAGTGAAACCTCTTTCAATCCTGCCGTTTGAAGCACTTCATCAATATGTGGTTTTGTGAATTCCTCCCCTTGAAACGTATAAATATCAACCTCGGCAGCAATTTGCTCAGCGGCACTGATCGCCAATGACGATTTCCCGCAACCAGCAGGCCCTTTAACCAGCACAAATCTCTCATTATCCAAAGCCTCAACGAGTTCGTCTCTTAAAAGATCTCTTTTCAATGCTAATCCGGGAGAACCAACCGTTTGAGCAATTCGCGAACGGTTGCGCTGACAATGCTCCCGTAGGCTCTTCATCCAGCTCTCAGATCTAGGGGAGAGTGTCTGATTAATCCCGTATTCCTTTGCCCAAGACTCGAAGTCCTTTCTGGTATAAATCTTTGCTCTACCAGCATCTGAAGACACCTGATTAAAGACAGCATTCCAGAGGCTTACGGCAGTAGCCTTCTCTCTGTTCTGGGTAGCCATCATGAGCAGAGCGACGACACGCTTGTAGTCCTGACTGTTTTCTTGCTCTAGATCAAAAGTGGCCACTCGGACCTTACAGAGAAACCTCCACACCTCAGCTCCGCTCGGAATAGTGCCCTTGAGGTCCATAATTAACCCCAAAACCACAGGAAGAAGTTCTCGGACCTTCTTAGCGTGATACTTTTTCAGTTGCAGGCGACTCTCAAAATCAGAGTGACTAGCAGAAGCCCTCGCCACCTCAGTCAGCGCCAGAAGAGCTCGGATATTAGGAGATTTACTAGTGGATGCTGCCACCATTATTGAGTCTAGCTCTTGTTCGAAGATATCCTCATTTTTCCAGTTCAACCATGATCGGGTGATCACCTCACCAAATTCTTTGTTCGCCGCAGTCGGACTAATCGTCATTTTAACGCTGATGAAAGTCCGAGCCCCTCTATCTTCATCCGCGTATTCTTCGACAACAATGTCTTCTATTTCTGCTCCAGTATGACCTGCCTGTAATGAAACGGTTCTGAAAGGTCTCTTGCTATGCCCCAAAAAATCGAACGAACAGATAGCCGAACAAACAAGTAAGCTTGCCACTCGCCTCTCAAAATCTTGCCCCTGCCCGCCACTTGAAGCAGGCGACGGGATGTGCGGATCTGCCATTACTTAAGGCTATGAAAGGGGAATGATTCCTTCGAGTCAGAATTTTAACAAATCGGAAGTTGCCAATACAAAGATTGGGGAAAACAGACATCGTGATTCTGTCACCTAAGAACAAGCTCTCGTATGAAGCTCTTGCGTTCGGCGCATCAGCTTAGCACTTCACAAATTTCAGAGCCAAGGGATTGTGGCCAAAATACAAAAAATATTGGCGCTTCTGGAAAAAGCTGTTTTCTCGTCTACAAAGAAAGGGGTCAGGCATGAATGGCACGAAGTTAAGGGCCATTTCAGGGGGACAACCTCCTGAAAAAGAAAGACGAAAAGCCGGTTTGAGTATGAAAGGGGTCAGGAAGAGATTTGTTGCATTTTTCGCCAGACCTTCTGTAGCTTCTTGTTTTCTTTAAGCTCATTCGTCAGATTGTGGTCC
>JALZVI010000211.1 GCA_023301015.1 Rickettsiales bacterium
GCGCAACCAGCAATTAGCGGTGCGGATTTGATAAAGAATTTGGAAGAGCAAGCCGCTCCGTTCGAGCCAACATACCATCTTGGCCAACAAGTTGTGAGCCTGCACGAAGGCGCGGATGGCGTAACCGTAAAAACCTCAAAGGGCGTTGAAATTTCATGCAAAGCCGTGGTGATCGCCGCAGGTTGCGGAGCATTTGGCCCCAACCGCCCTCCGCTTGAAGGGATTGAAGAATACGAAGGGAAATCTGTCTTCTATATGGTCAACCGCAAGGAAGATTATCGCGGGAAGAAAGTTGTAATTGCAGGTGGCGGAGATTCTGCCGTTGACTGGGCGCTGAGCTTGGCCGACGTTGCCGAGAAGCTCTATGTTATCCACCGCCGTCCAAAATTCCGCTGCGCACCAGATTCTGCAGCAAAACTGGACGAACTGGCAAAAGCCGGGAAGATTGAGCTGGTCGTGCCATATCAGCTGGATAAGCTTGAAGGTGCGGATGGCAAGCTAACTGGCGTTGGGGTGAAGACCTTGGACGGCCAAGAGCGCGTGCTTGAAGCAGACGCCCTCCTCCCATTCTTCGGGCTGGCTATGGAACTTGGGCCAATTGCTAATTGGGGGCTGAACTTGGAGAAAAACCATATTTCCGTCGCGCCAACAACCATGCAAACTTCATCCGAGCGAATTTATGCAATTGGTGATATCGCCAATTATGAGAACAAACTGAAGCTGATTTTATGCGGGTTTTCTGAGGCGGCATTTGCGGCGAAGAGCATTTATCCGCTAGTGCATGACGAGGCATATCACTTCGAGTATTCCACAACGAGCGGCGTACCTGCTTAAGCGGGCAGCGAGTAAACAGAGTTTAGCTTGGTCTTCAAATCCCTCTCATAACCATAAGATTCTATCAGCTCGGCAACCTGCGGCGCATGGAAATGCTCTATCACAATCAAGCTTGGCCACTCGGATTTTTGCGCGTCTTTGAATAGCTGCTTAAAAATCTTCTCTTCCATCCCTTCAACATCAATTTTGAGGGCATATTTCTTCTGCGGCAAGCGGTCCCTAACAACTGAAAGCAAAGGCTTTGCAGGAACACGCACCTCTTTACCTGTCTTTTTCACCAGGCTATTCTCACCGCGATTTTTTTCATTAATATAAAAAGGCAACTCGCCCTCTTCCTCCGCGATTGCAATATTCAGCTTTGTAATGTCATCTGGCAAATTGAAATTGAGGCGTGCAAAAACCTCTGGACCCGCTTCAATTGAAATAATTTCGCCAAAGCCAAGCTTTTTAGCAAAGGCAGAATATACACCGATATTCGCACCTAAATCTACAAATGCAGCATCTTGGTTGGCGCGAAAAAACTTGGCAATTGCCTCACGCTCAATGGGATCAAAAAACTGCGGGGCGGTTAGTACATTCTTGTCACCACGGTTGGTTGAAGGATACACTCGAAACCCCTGCCCAAACACCTGCACATCATATGGCCCAAAATCACGTAAATCACAAACCGAACGAAACAAGCTGACCACCTTGCGTCCCAGCCAGTTCTGCGGCATTGCTCTAGCCACCGAAATTGCCGCCGCCTTAGCCCCCTTAGGCGCATATGTGCCATAGGTAGATTCACTATCAAACTCCATAGTTGAATACTAACAACGCCGCCAACGATGTCAAAAAAAAAAAAAACGTCAATTCATGCAAAACTTCAATGCGGTTGAAGCTAATGCTTAGCGCATTGCAGATTGAGAAATTGGAAAACCTTCGCGTATCTTACTAACTTTGCTCAAAAAAGCTTCCCCCTCAGCCGAAGCAGAGAACAAGTCTTTCACGCGAGAATCACCTAGCATATCGCACATTGCAACCTTCAGATCCTTCAAACCACGCCCCCGCACAGCCTCCAAAAGAAGATCTTTCATTTCCGAATGACTTGGAAATTCAGCTCGCACATGGTCGAAGCAAGTCTGAAAAACCTCCAGCTCCTCCTTCAAAGCAACCAATCTTGTATAATCTGACGAAACAGAAACCCCTGAAGAAAGGGCGCTCACAAAGCTGTTTTTTATTCTGACAGCCGTATCAGCAAGCCTCTCCGAGAAATCCCTGCTATATCCCACCTCAGAAAACTTACCTGGGAAAGCATGCTCCATAGCAAAGATCTTAGTCTCAACTGCCGCAATAACATTCCCAAAGCTTATATGGTCGAAGTCATGAGCAACAGCAATTCCCTCTTGCTCCCACTCAAGCCAATCCTCTATCTTTTCATGGTCTTTAAATTCCCTATAAACTCTGTCAGCAAGTGTTCGCGTTCTTTTCATGCTGAGGAATATAGTTAACCTTGTTTAAATATCAAGCGCCCAAAAGGCCAATTACCTAGGTTTTTTGACAACCAACTATCTGCCAGCTCCCTTGCCACCGCTTAGCTCTATGCGCATTATGCAGTTGAGATTTTCACAAGAACAGCTTATTAATAACAATTATGCTATTGCCACATATATGTTTAGATATTGACGGGATGCTCACTTATGAGCATGTCCACAGCCTTGAAGGGGTAACTCTAGATAATATTAAAGGCGGGCTTGAGATGGGAGAGCTGATGAATCGCGCAGCAAATGAGGCACATTTGTCTATCACGACATATAAAATATGCAGCCAATTGACCAAAGCGGTGATGCTAGAGGCTGGCTTTGAGGCCAGCAATTTTGACAAAACGCAGCTTGCGATGTTCATGCCAAAGCACCCAGAGTTACTAGGAAAAAACCTACATTGCAAAAACGCAGCACAGCGCCACGGAATTTCCATGAAATACCCGCAAGTGCATATTCTAATGGATGACAACGAGAATAACTGCCAGCTCTTTGAACGCCAAATTGCAAATGCAAGGGCGCTCACAGTAAATGGAGATTTGTCGCATATAGACATCTTGCGCCAAGTTCTTGACAACCCAGCAGAAGCCCTAGAAACTGTCGAAGAAGCCAGCCGCCGAGCGCTAGACACAAGAAATCAACAAAAATTCTTCGTT
>JALZVI010000212.1 GCA_023301015.1 Rickettsiales bacterium
AACTTCACCAGAAAGCAAGTTCTCACCAACAAATCTAGTACCACTATTGTCAAAAACCGCAACACCAGATACATCTTTATGCGTAAGCGAAATAACTAAGTCCGCAGCGCCCGAAGCGCCGTCAGCAGGAAGCAAAGTTCCTTTAGCAGTCACACCATACAAATCATCAATAAGCAACAAATAGCGCTCAAGATTCGCAGAGTTCAGCGGCCCGTCAGTCTTAATCTTATTAATATAGCCATCAATTATCGCACGATCGCCTTCAATCTCGCCCTGAACAGAAACATTATTCAAACGTCCCTCGATCACTTCATACTTAACGTTACCAGTTTTAATTCTTTGCGGCGGCAAGATTGCACGAGAAAGAACATAACCCTCTTCACGATATTTTTTCGTAATCAAGTCACGAATTTGGTAAATATCAGCAAGACTAACCTCTTTGCCAACATATGGCGCGTAGATAGCTTCCAATTCAGAATCATCAATAACCGAGCTGCCCTCAATTTCAACAGCCTTCAGGTCCAACTTAATCTCGTCTGCACCTTCAACATCATCTTGCTCGCGCTCATCTTTAATAACGATCTCATTCACCTTACGGCTCTTTGAATTGCTATCAAAACGCTTCTCAATCGCAGATGGTTGCGATGTTGTACCGCCCAAGATGTTAGCCTCAGCAGACGCCGAAAACATAACCAAACCCGTTGTAGCCAACGCTGACAAAATAAACTTATTATTCACAATAACCTCTGATTTCAATTTATAACCACCTTATTACCACCAAAAACGCCTTCTAAGCAAGCTTTTAATGCATTAGTCAAACATAATGACTTTATATGTATAAGAAAAAAATGGCTCCCTGGGCAAGATTCGAACTTGCGACCAATTGATTAACAGTCAACTGCTCTACCACTGAGCTACCAGGGAACGCTACATAATTGAACAAATTGCTCAAGATGTGGGCGGAATTTAATAAGCATTCAGCTTCTTGGCAAGCGAAATCTTGAAAAAAGCCTACGAGGTAATCACTTTTTTCACCATTGCGGCCAAATCTTTAAGGTTGAAGGGCTTTTGCAGGAAGTTTAAATCTTCATTCTCCAACCCCGTGCCCACAAATGCGTCCTCAGTATAACCAGAAATGAAGATGATTTTGAGATCAGGATGCGTTTTTTGAATTTCTTTCACCATATCTGGCCCCGTCATGCCGGGCATAATTACGTCAGAAATCACCAAGTCAACCTTTCCGCCATGCTCTTGTATCATCGCCAAACCTTCTTCAGCATCTTCTGCTTCAAGAATTTTATAGCCCTTGTTAGAGAGCGCGCGTGCAGCAAAAATACGCACTGGCACTTCGTCTTCCACCAGCAAGATTGTCCCTTCGCCAGTCAAATCAGCATTTACAACCTCTTCAACCGCGGCGGCTTCCTCAGCAATTTCTTCATCCGTCACCTCATGGCGCTTGAGGTAGATCTGGAACTCTGTCCCCTCACCTTCCACGCTGCGAACTAATATATAGCCATCGGTTTGCTTCACAATTCCATACACAGTTGCCAGCCCAAGCCCAGTTCCCGCACCAACTTCTTTGGTTGAGAAAAACGGCTCAAAAACTTTTTCCAGCACATCACGCGGAATTCCCGTTCCTGTATCACGCACTTTGATGAGGATATAATCACCCATCGCAAATTTTTCATCTTGATCGGGAGAGTATAGATCCATCGGGATTTCCAGATCTTCACTTACTGAGAAATTCGAGGTTTCTATCGTCAGCGCGCCACCACTAGGCATCGCATCGCGCGCGTTCACAGCCAAATTGATAGTAACTTGGTCAATCTGCCCTGGGTCAGCGAGGATTTTACCCAGATCGCGCCCATGCTTAACATCCAAGCTCACATTCTCGCCCAGCAAGCGGCGCAATAGGTTGGAAAGCTCCGAAAGCACATCCGTAATATCCACCACCTTCGGCTTCAGCACCTGCTTGCGCGAAAAGGCCAGCAGCTGGCGTACCAAGTTAGCGGCACGGTTCACATTCTGCTTAATCTGCATAATATCTGGGAACGAGCGGTCACCAGGAGGATGCTTTTGCAACAGCAGGTCGCAAAAGCCGCTCATCGCAGTCAGCAAATTGTTAAAATCATGCGCAATTCCGCCCGCAAGCTGCCCAACAGCCTGCATCTTTTGCGACTGATTCAACTTTGCCTCCAAGCTCTTCTGCTCACCAATATCAATCAGGTTCACATAAAAGCGCTCATCTCCACCGCTCAAGAACCTCTTTGCAACCTTCTTGATTGTCACAAGAAAAACCCGCTCTTTATCTCCAGACACTCTAATTTCAAGACTAGCAGTTGGAGCCTCTGGCTCTTCTGAGAGCAACCTCAGAGCCTCTTTAAAGGCAACCCCATCATCTACCAAAATCTCGCAAAACGAACCGCAGTCGCGAATTTTGTCGCCCAGCGCATCTTCAATCTCTTTGTTGTAAGACACAACCTTGCAGCCCTCACCAAGCATTATCGAAGGTGACGGGTCAATTTCTAATATATCTCCCAACGAAAGGTTGGAGCTTTTTTTCTTTAGCAAGTTTTTCAACATATAAACCCAGTCTACGAAATGCTTTTTGCAATGCAAATTAATTTTGCCGATTGGGTTAGATGAAGGGTTTTTTAATAACACCAGTTCCGAACCACAGCCCTGAGCGTTCTCAGCCTGCAAGCCGAAGGCGCAGCGGGGAGAAATTAAAAACTATAACTGCCCGAGCGTCTTAATTTTCACCTTTGCGTCAATCTCATTCTGGCTCATCACCACGGTGGAGTTGCGGAAGCGTTCAACAATACTACGCACAAACGGGCGGATCGTCGGACTTGTCAGCAGCACTGGGTTCTCACCTTGCATGCCATATTGCTCATAAACCTTCTTCATCGCCGTAATAAAACCCTGCATCTGGCTTGGCGGCATTGCTAGCTGTTGGTCACCACTTTGCAATTGAACAATGCTTTCCGCAAAGCTCTGCTCCCATGTCGGCGACAGCGCCAAAACTGGGATATAGCCCTCTGGCCCAAGATTCGCATGGGAAATTTGTCGCGCCAGCCTTGTACGCACATGCTCCGTGAGCAGCATCGGGTTTTTGGTGGCATGCACAGCTTCAGAAATAGCCTCAATAATTGTCGGCAAGTCACGGATGGAAATCTGCTCACCCAGCAAGCTCTGCAACACAGACTTCACTCCGCTAATCGAAATTTGTGCAGGCACGGCGTCTTCCACCATCTTCTTGAATTGCTCAGGAATATCCTCAAGCAGCTTCTGCACCTCGGCATATGTCAACAAATCAGATACATTCTCTTTGATGGTCTCAGTAATATGCGTCGTAATCACCGTTGGGGGGTCAACCACTGTATAATTCTTGAACAGCGCATCTTCACGTTGCGATTCTGAAATCCACATTGCTGGCAGACCAAATGTTGGCTCGGTTGTTGCCTCACCGCTCAGCGCAATTTTCTCGCCTGTCGGGTTCATCACCAACAGCATGTCCGCCTTGATATTTCCCGTACCAGCCTGAATTTCCTTCACCTTAATCACATACTGATTAGCGCCCAGCTGCATATTATCCTGAATACGCACCGACGGCATAACAAAGCCCAGCTCGCGCGCCAACTGCTTGCGCAACGCCTTAATCTGCTCAGTCAGGCGATGCCCTTTTTCATAATTAATCAGCGGCAACAAGCCATAGCCCAGCTCCAAGCGCAAGGAATCCATGGAAAGCGCATCGGCAATTTCGGTGTCATCATTCTTGGGCGCAGCCTCATTTTCCGCGGCGGCCTGTTCAACACTGGCAACATCTTCAGCATTGCCCTCAATTTTTTGCAACTCCCGAATCGTCCACCCGACATATGCCGCAACGGCAGCAACAGGCAAGAAATATTGCGGAGGAATTCCTGGCATTGCCAGCCCCATAAATGTGAGCAAACCAGCCACAATAAACATCGCATTCGGATAACGCGTCAACTGCCCTAAAACAGCTTTGTCCGCAGAACCCTTCACGCCAGCTTTCGTCACTAGCAAACCAGCGCCAGTAGAGATAATCAGCGCAGGTAGCTGACTCACCAAACCATCGCCAATTGTTAGCGTTGTATATGTCTCAATCGCAGCGCCAAAACCCATACCCTGCTGCACCATACCAATAATCACACCACCAATTAGATTGATGAATGTGATTAGCAAACCAGCAATGGCATCACCACGAACAAACTTGTTCGCACCATCCATTGACCCGAAAAACGTTGATTCGTCTTCCAGTTCCTTACGGCGAATACGCGCATCATCTTCCGTAATCATTCCCGACGACAAATCAGCATCAATCGCCATTTGCTTACCCGGCATTGCATCCAAGCTGAAACGCGCCGCAACCTCAGCCACACGCCCAGAACCCTTGGTGATAACTACGAAGTTGATGATTGTCAGGATGCCGAAAACGATAAAACCGATGACGACATTTCCTGCCATCACAAAGCCCCCGAAGGCCTGAATCACGCCCCCTGCAGCGTCTGGCCCGTTATGACCTCCGCTCAAAATTAGCCGCGTTGAGGCGATGTTGAGCGA
>JALZVI010000213.1 GCA_023301015.1 Rickettsiales bacterium
CCGACGCTCTTCCGATCTCTGGGCAACTTCTTGACCTATCCGTTTGTCATCGCGGCGGGCGCAAAAGGGCGGGGGCGCTGATTGTACGCTGCCAAGGCAGGGCGAGGGCGCAAAGGGCAGCAAGGCTGAATGCGGTGGTCAGAGCGCCGCGTCGCGAGGTTAGGATTTTCATTTTAAGGCTCCACCATATTTTGAGTTCTTTGAAAATGGGCAAGATGATGAACCAGCCAATTTCAATTGTGAAAAGGATAATGCCAATGGCCTTGGGAAATAGGGCGTGAACCAGTAGGGCAATCCCGATAAAGAGAAAGAAACGGTAAACCCATGTGCAATAAGCATAAATAATTAGCCCGCGCCGCTGCAATGCATGTGCGGCAGATGGGGCGGGCTCGCCAAGACCAAATAAAGTCTCGCGCATATGCCAGCGCCCCATGGCAAAGCCGTCTTTTTGTAAATTGGGAATACCAAACCCATCCGCCAAAATATAATAGCCGTCAAAGCGCATCATCGGGTTTAAATTGACCAAAAGGCTTAAAACCCAGCTTGTCGTCGCGGTGAAAAAGGCGGCGCTCCGCAAGGCGCCATCGGGTAAAAAGCTCCACAGGAAAATTGCAAGACAGGCAACCATAATCTCCGATAACATTCCAGCGGCATCAATAAGCACGCGTTTGCGCCGGTCGGTTAGCTCCCACGCATTTGTTGTATCGGTGTAGAGAATGGGAAACATCACCAAAAAGGCCAGTCCCATAACTGGAACTTTGCTCCCAAAATGATGAGAGGTAAAAGCATGGCCAAGCTCGTGAATTATTTTGAGGCCTGCTAAAGTTAGCCCGTAATAAATGAGCCCTTCAAAGGTGAAAAAATGCATGAAGGTGGAGACAAATTCATCCCATTGCCGCCCTGTAAAATATAGCCCCAAAAGGCCCAATATGATGGTCGCTATAATGGCGGGGCGGGTATAAATCCATTTGATAAAGGGATAGGCTGCGGCCAGAAATCTATCTGGGCGTAGCAGCGGAATGCGAAAGAATAGATATTTATGAATAATGATCTGCGATAGGGGCGGCTTGCTAGCAAATTCTTGGGCGGCAAAGCTTTCTGTATCTTCGCCAGGGGGTAAAAGTGTGAGCTTTTGCGCGTAGAGGAATTTGACGAATTCTTTAAGTTCTTCTTCCGTTTCATTATTGCGTGCCAGATAGGTTTGAACCGATTGAACACGCCATTTGGCGATACGCTCATAAGCGCGGCGCTCTAGGCGGTGATAGCTATTGCGCACAGGATCAAATAATAGCCAGCTTGGCGCGCCATTAGCCAATGTCTCGCCCGGTAATAGACGTAAATCATCTCGTAAGGCGGGCAGCATTTGGGGCGCGCCGCCTGTTCCGCCGCCGCCCGATTCATTTGCGCAAGGCTGTCCCATTTAAGCGCCAAATATTTGCCGTATCGCCGTTAAAGGACGGCGGGCAAGCCAAAAGGCAAGCGGAGCTTTCTCGCCGTAAATTTTGGCGACTCCGCGCGTGCCAATACGCGGGCGTAGATCATTATCTTCCAAGCTTAAATCTCCATAAGCTTCATAGGCAAGCGCGCCGCCGGGCTGGGCCGAGGCATAATAGCTAGAGCGGCTTAGCTCGCCTGATAAAGGGCGGAGCGGGTCACTATCGAGAAATAATTTTAGCGGGGCCTTATCAATGAGCGCGGCGCTATCATGAATGGGCGCTTCGAGCCGAATTTCAATATGGCTTGGGTCAGCAATTTCCATAATGCGCTCGCCTGTCGCTACAGGGCGGCCAATCCAGTCTTTGACATCTGTGTAAATTAGCAAGCCATCACGCGGGGCGCGCAATATGGTTCTGCTGAGTATATCAGCCGCATAGACTTGCCGCGTGCGCGATAAATCTTGTTCGGCTTTGGCGACAGCTAATTGACGTTTGGACTGATCATCAACAAAGGCGGATAAGCCAGCTTGGCGTAACCGCGCGGTTGATACGGCGAGCTCCTCGGCGGCAATATCATATTCATTGCGATAGCTAGTATCTTCAAAACGGGCTAGGATGTCGCCTTTTTTGACAACCATATTCGGCAACACGTTTAGCTCTGCAATTACGCCGTCCATAGGCGCGCTGACGATAAAGGGTTTGGCGGCGACGATTTCAGCGGGCGCTAATGTGCTGATGGGGACAGGAATTAGGCCAATAAGCGCGAGCGCAATCAGGCTCGTGCCAATTAAGGCGCGTTTTTTCGGGGTGAGGCGTGAGCGTGATTTGCGTCCCAAAGCCGTCCAGCTTAATCCGTAAATTTGGCCAAGGCGGGCGGGTATGGCGACATCGGCTTCGGCCCATGGCGCGGCGCGCGTAAATAATAAAGCGCCCTCGCGCGAATCTGGCGCAAAGGGGGCAAGCAGAGCGTGATTATAGGGGTAATCAAAGCCGTCTTTTCCTGAAATGGGCAGCTCAAAAGAGCCAAGCTTGAAGGATTTCTCTTGCTTGCAATGTTGAGACAGGATTCGGCTTAGCCATTGCAGAAAAGGAGAGTTTTTTTCCACGCTTGACTGGCTAGAAATCGCCTCAAAGATAATTTTCTTGCCTGTTCTGCGAATGAGAAAAATATGGCCTGTATCTATAATGGCGCGCGGCTTATTTACTGCCATATGTTTCAGAGATAACCTATCTTGCGCGGCCATAGCTTCGCCCTCAAGGGTGAGCAAGATTTGCAATGAATTAGGCGCGTCGGGTTTTTTGGTTTTATTTTGCGGTTTGGTCTTTTTGGAAGGTTTTACAGCAGCGCTGAGGCGCGGTTTAACACTCGCTTTGGGCTTGCTAAGAGTTTGCGTGTGAGCGCTTTGCCGGTCTTGTAGGGCCAAATCTGCGCGGCGCATTAATTCTGTCTCATCGCGAGCGCATCTTTTACGCTTTGCGGTGGATCAAATCGCGCGATCCCGCTCATGCCAGACAGGGCGCCCTTGGCTGAGCCAGTAAAATGGGCGGTGACCTCAATGGTTTGGCTGACAGGGTCGACAGCGGCGCCAAGGCGGGTGATTTTAGCTTTATGCGTATTGGCCGTTTCATCAATCGTAAACTCAAATGATGTGCCCGCTTTCATCCAGCGCATCCAAGCCGAAGGCGCAATCAGGGTAATTTCAGGCTTTCCAGCCCGTAATATGGATAAAAGCGGTGTGCCCGCCGCAGGTGTGTCATGGGGGGAGACATGGCGGGTTTGCACATAGCCAGCAAAAGGGGCGTAAATCTCGCATTCTGTTAAACGCGACTGGGTGACTTTAATATCCGCCGCCGCGCGCGCGGTTTCTGCCTGCGCAATGGCTTCGTCGAGCTGCCCCGCCGCGCCCGCATTATAAAGCTCTAATGTGTTTTGATGTTTCACGGATAGGGCTGCATGGGCATGCTGCAAAGCTTCCAGCTCAGCGCGTTCTCGCGCGCAGTTAAAACTGACCAAAAGCGCGCCAGAGTCAAAATATTGCCCATTTTTATAAGGAAGCTCGGCAATAGTGGCGGGAATGCGGGCGCTGATTTGGGCGCTTTGGACGGCTTTTAGCACGCCGCGCGCATCAAATATGGCGGCATCAGAGCTGTCTTGAAACGCGGTTTGCGCGTTTGAAAAAAATGCGGCCCCATCTAGGGATGAGGTGGATGATGAGGCCGCTTGAGCAAAACGATCGGCTGAAGAGTGTGGGTCAGCGTGGGGTGATGCTTCGCTCAAATTTGAAGAATTTTGATTAAGGTAGCTGCGTAATAATTGTCCATGCGCTGGCATGGAAAGGCTTAGGCACATCATGCTCACAGCTAGGCGCATATAAAGACTCATGCGCTGCGGCGCATTTGAAGGCTTTAAAAGACTTTGGCGGGCATTCAGGCGCAGGATCATTATGAGGCTCATTTTTACTATGCACCTATAAGATGTATTGTGGGTTAATAAAGCTTTAATTTTAGAACTTAAAAGTTGTAATATGCTTAAGGAACATCCCAACTTGACGATTTTATCAGTGCGTTATTTTCATAAGCCATTGAATTTACTAGATAATTCATAAATTCAGAAAAATAACTATAAATTGTAAATATAGATAATGCCACTTCTTAACAGTATTTTCATGCCTGAGCGATTATATACCTCCGTAGGTTGTATTTAGTGCAAACCATTCATTGTTTCGTGCGTTGAGAGGAAATATAATGCGGAAAATTTTATATGCGGGCATTGCCGCAATAGCTTTGGCGGGATGTAACACAGTCCCCGAAGCCTTATCAGATCAAGATATTAGTGCCCATGCGAGCCAAACCTTTGAAGGGATCGCGCAGGGGCAAGAATTGCCGAGTGAAAATATTGATCTTTATGAGGCCATGGCCCGAGCGCTTAAATATAATTTAGAGCACCGCGTCGCTATGATGGAAGCGGATTTGGCGCGGGAAGATTATAATTTATCGCGGTATGACCAATTACCGCAAATTGTCGCCAATGCAGGTTATTATAGCCGCAATAATGAGACTGGCTCATCTAGCCGCTCATTGCTCACGGGACGTGAATCGCTAGAGCCCTCTACATCGACAGAAGAGGATGTTCTGGATGCTGATTTGACAGCTAGCTGGAATATTTTAGATTTTGGGCTGTCCTATGTGCGCTCCCAACAGCTGGGAAATGAAGCTCTGATTGTTGAAGAGCGCCGCCGCAAAGCCATTATTCAAATTATGGAAGATGTGCATAGAGCCTATTGGCGCGCCGCGAGCGCGCAGCGCTTAACAGAGCGTTTGGCCTCTTTGGAACATGAAGTGAGCGCGGCTTTTGATAATTCGCGCAGCCTATATCAATCGCGCCGTACCGCGCCGATGCCCGCCCTGTCTTATCAGCGAGAGCTCAATGATATTACCGCCCAAGCACAGAAAATGCAGCGTGAGCTAACTTTAGCTAAAATTGAGTTAGCCTCATTGATAAATATAATGCCAGGTCAAGATTTTAACCTTGATATACCCTCGCATATAAGCCGCCCTCAAAAACTTCATATGAGCCTAGATGATATGATCAGTACGGCGCTTAATAATCGCCCTGAAATGCGCGAGAGTGCTTATCTGATTAAAATTGGCGAACAAGAAATGAAGAAGGCTTTGCTTGAAACATTGCC
>JALZVI010000214.1 GCA_023301015.1 Rickettsiales bacterium
GGGCATCGGCTTTCCCGGCACCGCCTTTAATACCCAACGCTGGCGCGAGCTGAACTTCCTCCTTCTCCTCGTTATCGAATTTAAAAAACTCGAAATCTCCGAAAGAAAACGACTCCTCGCCGAGCCTTGGAGCTTTGCCGATTGGTTAGAAACAGTGGATGACTCCGACAAGCGCCAGATGAGGCATATTCTTCTCCACCTTCTCTTCCCCGACCACTTTGAGCGCATCGCCACCTTATCACACAAGCAAAAGATCGTATCCGCTCTCACAGACAGTGAGCAAATAGAAATCCCTGATTTCAATGCTGACTTCACCCTCTCAAAGAGGGCAAAACTCGATTGGGATCTTCAGGCAATCAAAAGCCACTTCTCTCAGAAAACAGGGCGAAATGACCTTGATTTCTATGACGCTCCCCTCGCCTCCCTTTGGTCATGGGGACAAAGCAATCATCCCGAAAGCGCAAGTTACGCCCCCCCCTTTGATCGCCTCTTTGGGGATGGCAAAGCGGATCAAATCCTCGATGACATGGCTGCGGTTATCCGAGCTTTAGAACAAAGCGAGGGCTTCAAAAAAGAGCTCCTCTCCACGACGATCCCCGCCGCAAGAGGATCCGGAGTCCGCCTCTCCATCAACTATGGGCGATGGCTCATCTATCACTACCGCCCACATCAACAATCAGGAATTTTCCTCGCCGTCCACAAAGACGGGGCCTTTAAAGAGCACGTCTCTGACAAGGAAGGATTCAAGGACCTCAGCCCAGTTGGTAAATTCTGTCTGCCTCAATTTAAACTCAGCGAATATGCCGAACTCTCCGACGAGCTTTGGGAAGCCTATCTTGACGACCTCCGCCATGCTGTAAGCACCTTCCAAAACTGGAATAAATCAGGCTATCGGAAATCTCACCACTCTGAAATTTACGACCTAATCACCCATAAAAGCTCTCGGGCAATGCTCCTGAAAAACGGCCTAGATCTCAGTGAGGAAGAGGACATTGAAGAGGAAATCATCGATGAATTTCTAACGAAAAAAAGCACTCCTTATAGCCGAGACAAAGCTCTCGAAGAACTCTTTCTCTCGAAAGAACAATTCTCCGACATCCTTGCGATGCTGCAGATGAAAAAAAACATCATCCTACAAGGCCCTCCTGGAGTGGGGAAAACTTTCATCGCCCGCCGCCTTGCCTATGCCCTCATGGAAGAGAAAGATGAGGATCGCGCCCCCATGGTTCAGTTCCATCAATCCTATTCTTACGAAGATTTCATCCAAGGTTATCGCCCCAAAGATGATGGAGGTTTCGAGCTGAGAGATGGCATTTTCCACCAACTCTGTAAGACCGCACAAGCCCACCCCGAGCAGAGCTACTTTCTCGTGATCGATGAAATAAATCGCGGTAACTTGAGCAAAATCTTCGGAGAACTCCTCATGTTAATCGAAGCCGACAAGCGAGACCCCAGCCTCGCTCTTCAGCTCACCCATAGCAAAAACTCGCAGGACAAGTTCTACGTCCCCGATAATATCCATCTCATCGGGACGATGAATACCGCAGACCGTTCTCTCTCTGTGGTAGACTACGCACTGCGCCGCCGCTTTGCCTTCATCTCTCTCCAGTCCGAATTCAAAAGCCCTAAATTCGCGCAATTTCTTAAGGACCGAAAAATCCCTAATCAATTCATCCGTCCTCTTGTGCAAGCTCTCACCAATCTGAATGAGACGATTGAAAAAGATAAAGCACTCGGGAACGGGTTCAACATTGGTCACAGCTTTTTCTGCCCCCCACCCGAGCTACAAGACTTCGCCTCTTGGTATCGTAAGGTCGTCAAATTCGAAATCGCCCCCCTCCTCTCCGAATACTGGTTAGATGAATCTGAAAAGGTAAAAGCGGAAGAGGAAATCCTTCTCCAAATCATCGAATAAAGGCTGCGCACTCATGCCTCAAGACATCCCCATCCAGAACGTCTACTACCTACTCTCCTACGCGTGGAATAAGTTGGAGATCGATGGCGCAATCGACATCACGGCACAAGACTGCCAAACACTTGACGACCTCTTTGCGCGCGTCCTTATCAACGGCACCGACTACCTCCTGCGCCACGGGCTTGATCGTGACTACCTCCTCGAGCGCGAAGAGACTCCGAAGCTCCGGGGACGCATCGATATCGGAGCTAGTATGCAGCGCCAGACATGGCGAAAAGGCCGCATGGTATGTGAGTTCGATGAATTCAGCTACAACGTCCTCCACAACCGCATTCTCAGAACCACTATCGAGCAAATGCTCCGCTGCAATCGGCTAGATAGAAAACTCGCCGATCAGCTCCGTCTCAAATTGCAGGCCATGGGCGAAATCGAGAGCATCCCCCTCACCAAGCCTCTCTTCCGCCGAGTGCGCATCCATCGTAACAATAGACACTATCGCTTCCTGATGAATGTCTGTGAACTCATCTACGACTCCCTCCTTCCGACCGAAAACCAAGGCGAGTCCCGCTTTCAGAACTTCTTCCGCGAAGAAAAAGCCATGGCCGCTCTCTTCGAGAAATTCGTAAAGAACTTCTACCATCGGCACTCCCACTTTCAGGTCAGCGCTCCCCATCTCCATTGGAGCCAAGACGGCCCCGCCGAAAGCACCTCCCTCATCCCCCGCATGGAAACCGACATCGTCCTTGAGTCAAGCGAGCGCCAAATTGTAATCGACTGCAAGTTTTACAAAAAAGCCTTCAAAGCGAAAAACGAATCCTCTGCCCGCTTCAATTCGAACCATCTCTATCAGATCACGGCCTACCTCCGAAACGCCCAACGTGAAAAAAATTGGCCTCAGGTCGAAGGAATCCTCCTCTACCCCGCCGTCGCACAAAACTTCCACCACGACATCCATCTAGACGGCTATCGCCTCCAGATCGCAAGCATCGACCTTGACCAAAATTGGCAAAAAATTCACGAACAACTCCTCACGCTGACTGAGATCTAAAAAGCACTCCGGCGAGCCTCCCCCCAAAAAAAGCGACTCTTACAAAACACCCACAGGGCGGCGGATTCATTCCCCGTCCTTTTTTCATCCCCTCACTCTGCCGAGGCTTCCGCCAGATAAGCGACAATCAAGCGCAATAACTCCGGCTGATGCTCTAAGTAGACATAATTCCCACTTGGATTGATGGAGTAGAGGACTTCTTTATCCTGCACAATCACGGTGTAATTTTTAAAGCCTCCAGCGGCGGTCCTTAGAACCTCTTCGATTCGTTCCTTTTCAAAACGCGCCTCATCCGCACTGGCAAAGCACGCCTTCACTATCTCAAAGCGAGCATAGAAAGCCTCACTCGAATCACCGTAATTCTTCTCGGAACGAATTTGGTGATTTTCATCGCTAAGCTTCGTCGTGAAATAGCCCCATTCATTGAGCACGTCCTCCGGGAACACATTCTCACCAGAAATGACATTCTGCTGAGAGAAACCTCTTACAAACTCCGCTCCTGAATCAGAAATTGCGGGTGCTGATTTCTTCTCGACCTCACACGAATTGAAGCAGAAGAAAGCCAAAAAAATGACAGCGCTCATGATTTTCTGCATGAGATGATTCCTAACATAAAAACACAGATAACTCTTCATAAAACGACGAAAGCGGACGCTAGATCATACTCAATGATCAGCGCCCCCTTCCTCTCACTTGCCTTCTACCAAATCACCCCCATCTTTCCTTCAATGAAGCCACTCCTTTTTCTTCTTCTCACCAGCCTTTCCCTTCACGCTTCTGACTGGCCCCATTGGCGTGGGCCTACCGCCGATAACAAGTCTGACGCTTCCGTGAAGCCAGTCACTGAGTGGTCCGCTG
>JALZVI010000215.1 GCA_023301015.1 Rickettsiales bacterium
GTGATTGGTGTGACTAGTGCATATTTCCTGCAAAAGCGCGGGCATGATGTGACGGTGATTGAGCGTGAGAGCAAGGCTGGGCAGGGCACAAGCTTGGGTAATGGCTCGCAGTTGAGCTACTCAAAAACCTACCCTCTATCCAACCCAGCAACGCTGAAAAAGTTGCCGTTTTACCTGTTCAGCAAAGACTCGCCAATCCATTTTTTCCACGGTGCGCTTAGCTGGAATTTCATTCGCTGGGGCATGCAATTTTTGTGGGAGTCGACGGCTAAAAAGGCTGCGGCAAACAATGAAAAAGTGGTGAAGCTGGCGCTCGAATCGCGCGCGGCAATCCGTGAGGTGTTGGCGGCGCATAATATTCATTTCGATATGGAGCAAAACGGCAAGCTCTATACATATACCTCCGAGGAAGAATTTCAGAAGGCGAAGGATTTTATCGCCAAACAAAATGACTATGGCTTTGATTGGCAGTTTTTGAGCGTGGATGAGGCAATTGCAAAAGAACCTGCGCTGGAAAGCCGCCGCGAGGAGATGGTGGGTGCGTCATTTTGCCCGATCGATGAATATGGCGATTGTGAGAAGTTCACGCTGGGGCTGGTGGATGTTTGTGAGGCCGCGGGTGTGAAGTTTTTGTGGAGCACGGAGGCGGATAGCTTTGTGCATGATGATGGCAAAATTTTGGCGGTGACTGCGGGTGCTCAGCGCTATGATGCGGATGAGTTCGTGATTGCTGCGGGCGCTGGCTCGGCGAAATTGGCGAAGATGGTGGGTGAATATGTGCCAGTTTATCCGATGAAGGGCTATTCCATCACTGTACCAGCGAAGAATAATGCGCCGAAAATTAGCATCACCGACGAGTCGCGCCGCATTGTGTATGCCACAATCGGCAACCGCCTGCGCGTTGCGGGAATTGCTGAGTTTAACGGGCATAGCCGAGAGATTAGACGCGAGATTATGGATAGGCTTGTCGCAGATGCGGCTAGTAGTATGCCAGATGCCGCCGATTTCTCACAGGTGAGCGAATGGACAGGTCTTCGCCCTATGACGCCCTCTACGGTGCCGATTATTGAGCGGAGTAAGAAGGTTGTGAATCTGTCATATAATTGCGGGCAGGGGATGCTAGGCTGGACACTGGCCTGTGGTAGTGCGAAGCGGCTTGCCGGATTGTTCAAGACTGGCTGTTAGGTATTTGCTGTCCAGCCTCCAGCCTCCAGCCTCCAGCCTCCAGCCTTTTTTCAAATGCTGCCAATTCAGCTCGATTAAGTTCAACGCTTCAGGAATGGAGTGATAATTATTAGCTTTGATAGCATTTTCGATTAGACAGCTAGGTAATGAAGTGGTTCAGTTAAGCGTGAGGTAGGCTAATGCACTGCGTCTCCACAGATAATTGCGCCTATATGTCACAAAAAAGCCCGCTTAATTTTTCAATTAGCGGGCTTTTGAATTTTTATTCTCAGTTTAAAACTACTCAGAGAATGGGAAGTTGAATTGCTCTAGAAGCTCTTTTCCTTCTGCATCTGTTGGAGCAGAAGTTACGATTGTGATATCTAGGCCAACAACTTTATCCACTTTGTCATAGTTGATTTCAGGGAAAACAATATGCTCTTTCAAACCAAAGTTATAGTTACCTTGCTTGTCAAACTTGCTTGCAGACAAACCGCGGAAATCACGAACACGTGGAAGCGCAGTGTTGATAAGGCGGTCAAGAAATTCATACATTCTTTCGCCACGCAATGTTACTTTCGCACCAATTGGCATTTCTTCGCGCAATTTAAATGCAGCGATAGATTTTTTAGCCTTTGTCACAACAGGACGTTGACCAGCTATGAGCGTAAGGTCCTTAACAGCAGCATCGACAGTCTTTTTGTCACGAACCGCATCTGAACCTACACCGAAGTTGAGCACAATCTTTTCCAATTTAGGAACTTGCATTGCGTTCTTATACTCGAACTTTTTTGTAAGCGCTCCGCGTACAGTTTCTTTATAATAATCGTATAATCTTGCAGCCATTTCAATCTTCCTAGTTGTAATATCTTATATTAAAGAGCTTCGCCTGAAGCTTTTGCAATTCTAATCTTTTTACCGTCTTCAATTTTGAAGCCAACGCGTGTTGCTTTTCCAGATTTTGGATCAACAATTGCGATGTTTGAAATTTGAATCGGCATTGATTTAGTAATAATTCCGCCAGCACTTTGTGCAGAAGGCTTTTGATGCTTCTTCACTTGATTAATGCCTGCAACCAAAGCTTTGCCATCAGTTGGGAAAACCTTCTCAACTTTGCCCTTCTTGCCCTTGTCTTTACCTACAAGAACGATTACTTCGTCGCCTGTTTTAATTTTTGCTGCCATTTTAATATTCCTATTTTTAATTTCTAACCAACGCTTCCAGTTCTTAAAGAACTTCTGGCGCTAGTGATACGATTTTCATAAATTTCTTTGCACGCAACTCACGTACAACAGGTCCAAAAATACGTGTTCCAAGTGGCTCGCCTTCTTTGTTAATCAACACAGCTGCATTGCGATCAAACTTAATTGTGCTGCCATCTGGGCGTTGAATTTCTTTCTTTGTACGAACGATAACTGCGCGGTAAACCTTACCTTTTTGCACTTTACCGCGAGGAATCGCTTCCTTCACAGAAACTACGATGATGTCACCAACACCAGCATTGAACTTGCCAGAACCGCCAAGCACCTTAATGCACATAACAGATTTCGCACCTGAATTGTCTGCCACTTCTAATCTTGACTGCATCTGAATCATAATCGTACCTTTGTCTTAAAAATTTGTTTCTTAGCTAACTGCAACCCATTTCTTTGTCTTTGAAATTGGTTTGCTTTCTTGGATTTTCACAGTGTCGCCCACTTTGAACTTGTTGTCTGCATCATGCGCGGCATATTTTTTTGATGTACGCACAGTTTTTTGGTATAGCGGGTGCAAAAACTTGCGTTCCACGCTCACCGTAATTGTTTTGTCAGTCTTGTCACTAACGACCACACCTTCTAGGATTCTTTTAGGCATTTGCTGCTTCCTTATTTTTGTTTTCTGAAACTACAGTTTCAATCTTTGCAATATTTCTGCGAACTTGACGAATGCGAGCAGGGTTCTTCAGCTCACCGCTTTTTTGTTGAAAGCGCAGGTTAAACTGCTCTTTACGCAAAGTGATCAACTCAGCTTTAAGCTCTTCAGCTTTTTTGCTACGTAAATCTGCAACTGTCAAAATGTCGCTATTTTTTTTGTCATTCTTGGCCATTGTAATTTAAGCCTCCACTCTTTTGATAAATTTTGTTTTGATAGGTAGCTTTGCTGCACCAAGTTCAAATGCTTCGCGCGCAACTTCTTCAGAAACACCCTCAAGCTCAAACATAACGCGTCCAGGCTTCACTTTTGCAGCCCAATATTCCACGCCACCTTTACCAGAACCCATGCGAACTTCGGCAGGTTTCTTAGTTACTGGAGTGTCAGGGAAAACGCGAATCCACAATTTACCCATACGCTTCATATGACGAGTGATTGCACGACGTGCAGCCTCAATTTGGCGAGCAGTAACACGCTCAGGTGCCAAAGCTTTTAGGCCAAACTCACCGAAGTTTAGAGCCGTTCCGCCCTTAGCATCACCGTGAATACGACCCTTATGAGTCTTGCGAAATTTTGTTCTTTTTGGTTGTAACATAATTACTTCTTTTTGTTATGCGCTGGTTGCGGACTGGCTGTATATCACAGGAACAGCCGAACAATCAACATTAAAATTATTAATTCTTGTCGTTATTTCTATTTTGGTTTCTATCACCACGATTATCACCGCCGCGATTGCTATTTTCTTGTGCTTGTGGATCATGCTCCATGATGTCGCCTTTATAAATCCACACTTTAATACCGATAATACCATATGTAGTTAGCGCTTCTGCTGTTCCATAATCAATGTTTGCACGAAGTGTGTGCAACGGCACTTGACCTTCGCGATACCACTCAGTTCTCGCAATCTCAGCACCACCCAAACGGCCAGCACAGTTGATACGAATTCCTTTTGCACCCAAACGCATTGCTGACTGCATCGCACGCTTCATTGCACGACGGAAAGCTACACGGCGCTCAAG
>JALZVI010000216.1 GCA_023301015.1 Rickettsiales bacterium
ATTTAAAACTTGTGTTACTGACCATATGATTTGGTATTACGAAGCTAAAGAGATTGGAATTACCCATTGGTTTAACGATTAGAGTTTATTAATGCTAACGGTTTGTGTATGCTACGTTGCTATCACAGTATTTAATTAACAATAAACAACTTTAGAAATCATGACAGAAGACAATAAAAATACCGAAAAGCAATGTGATATACACGTTGTTATGCAATGGGTGGCGGTTGAAGACGCACTACCTGAAGAGTTTGAATGGGTGTTAGCTTATGATGCAATAGGAAAGCAAGTAAGATATATGCGTAGAATTGATAACTTAGAATGGCAAATGGGAAGATTCTCTATTAGAGACGTTACTCATTGGATGCCTTTACCTAAGCCACCTTGTGCATAACGTTTGGTTTATGCCTAGTAGCGTATAAAAATAAACAAATATTGATTAATAAATAAAACTTATAGAAATGACTAAAGAAACAATTAAAGAACAAGCAGAGCTATTAGGTATAAACGTTGTTGTGAAACGTTATAGACCAAAAGATGGTAATGATGCACTACGCTTTTTGAAAGAAAATAAAGAAATTGAGGTTGCAAATATAGTAGCTTTTGATATGGCTAAAATATTGGAAGAAAACACAGACTATAATTTTTCTTTTAAAAAGAATCTATGGAACAAAGGCTGGGCAGGATTTAAAATTAGATAATGTTTTACAACGTTAAGCATAAACAGAGTGCGGAATTTATAACTGAATTTATTAAATAATAACATAAAATTAAAAAATGCAAAAAGACTGGAACTTACCAACTCACTACACAAAACACACAATAGACGAGTCAATACAGAAACTAATTGATAACAGAACAAAAACTCAACTTACAAGTATAATATTAATTGATATGCTAAAGGATGACGACGAGTGTAAGCACTTAGCTGGATGGTATGCCGAAATACTAGAAGCGATACTAAATGAAGATAGAATTGATTATCCAGAAAAAGAAGAGTTTTTAATTTTACATAAAAGCTTGCTAGATGTTTATAGAGCAGAACAGAATTAAGCATTCTTTTTATGCATTGTTGTATGCTGTGCCTTGCTCTAGGGAATGAGTGATTTACACATACAAGGCATTGCATACAACGTAAACGCATAAGATTTGAAGCGTGTAAACAGACCATTTGCCCGACGTTAGGAAAAAGGTTTCTAAACAATAACAGACCACTGATTAAGCACTTAACAGCTTTTAATTTTATGCAGTGTTAACTACTGATAAAAAGGGCGTGGCTGAGGAACGAAGACAAATTACATAATAATATTAATTTTAAATAAAATACAAATGAAAAAAGTAACACAAAAACTACAAAAATTTATTGACTCAATTTCTACAATTGGAGACAGTAATATACCTGATGATGATGGTAAAATTTATTACTCAAAAGTAGATGGTTCTTATTTAACAAGAGTTGGAATGGAAAACGATTTAAACTTCTTGTTAAAAAGAGGTATAACTGAACAAATACAAGATGGCTATGGAGAACCTAAAACTTGTTGTATTGGAATGAACCCAACAGAACAAAAATGGTACGGATGGTCTCATAGAGCAATATTTGGATTTGGTATTGGAAGTGAAGTTAAAAAAGGCGATTGTGGATACGAAGCTGATAACAAAGAGAATTTTGCTCAAAGTTGTTTAGATTTTTGGGGAGATAAAGAATATAGCATTGGTGATAATCACTTTCAATTTGGTAAAGGTCTTGATTATTATGGAGAAAAAGAAGTTGATGGTGTTTGGGTTGCTTATACCTACAATGATAAAGTACCTAATAAAAGTTTAAGAGGTACAGAATATACTCATTTTTCACAGTTTCCTGACAAATGGGGCAAAGGAGAATGGACTGCAAAAACAATTGAAGATGCTAAAATAATGGCGATTGATTTTGCAAGAGGTGTATCATAGATATTAATGGCGATTTACCGACCGAGTAAGTCGCCCTTTTTATTTGTAGTTAACGTGCTTGTATAAAAAATCGTTTTAATGTTTTTTATACGGTGTTAGGTTTAGTTTTTTTAAAAAGCCCATTTGTGAGGCACGAACAAAAATATAAGATATGATAGATAAAATATTTAATGAGAATTGCCTTGATACAATGGCAAGAATGGAAGATAATTTTTTAGATTTAACTGTTACAAGCCCACCTTATGACAATTTAAGAACCTATAACGGTTATAGTTTTGACTTTGAAAGTATAGCTAAAGAACTTTATAGAGTAACTAAAAAAGGTGGAGTAGTAGTTTGGATTGTAAATGATAAAACACATAAAGGAAGTGAAACAGGAACGGGATTTAAACAAGCATTGTATTTTATTGAATGTGGTTTTAATTTACACGATACTATGATATGGGAAAAGAAAAACCCAATACCTAACGACCCAAGACAAAATAGGTATATACAAGGTTTTGAATTTATGTATGTTTTAAGCAAAGGGAAACCTAAAACTTGTAATTATTTAAAAGTACCTTGCTTAATGGCAGGAATTGATGCTGGAACAGGAACAGCAAGAAAACAAAACGGAGATATAAGAACAGACAGGAAAGAAAAAAGAAAAGGAAAGGTTGTTAAAGACGAAAAACCATTAACTAATATATGGAAATACTCAAACGGTACAATTTACAAAAAACATCCTGCAAGTTTTCCAAGCGATTTAGCAAACGACCATATAATTAGTTGGAGCAACGAAAATGATTTAATTTATGACCCTTTTATGGGTTCTGGAACAACTGCAAAAATGGCTAAACTAAATAAACGTAATTACATAGGTAGTGAAATTTCAAAAGAGTATTGCGATATTATACACGATAGATTGGCACGTATGAGTGGCGGGCTTTTTTAAAATATTAAACCTAACGGGTTGAATATGGTGTGTAGCTTTAATAAACACTATCCTTAATTAAGAAAAACGAACAAAACTTAAATAACGAATATTAATAAACAAATACAACCCAAGCTATACACTATATTTTGTGTTATATACTGGCACGGGATTAATAACTAAAATTAAATAAAATGAGAGATATTGATTGTTATAAACATTTGAATAAAGAAGATAAAGTAGAGTTTTCTATTGAAGAAACTGCAAAGACAGTAGATAAACTAAACTATGGCTCACAAAGATTCCTAAGTGCGTTAGTAAACCATAGAGAAAACTCGGATAGTATGAAATATGATTCTTTTAGAAAGCACACACAAGAACTTAGAACTATGCTTGAAAATGGATGGTGTTAGTGCTTGTATATAACAAAGGGATAACAACAATAATAGATTAACCCACTAAAATCAATACATATGAATAACAAAAATTCCTCTTTAGAAAAATTTAGGAAGTTGTGTGAGGTGAAATACACCGGCACAACTCCAAGAACATATCACGATCAGGTTAAGTTATTTTTAGACTTTTGTGATAAACCACCTCTAAAAATAAGTAACGAAGACATACTTAATTACAATATCCACATTCGTAATTACGGAACATCATACAGAAACATTGCTATTAATGCGATAAAAGCTTTTTTTAAATTGTATTTACGTAAAGAAGTAAAGGGGTTTTCTAGTATTAGACCTAAGAAAGAGATTAGAGCAACTAAGTATTTTAACTACGGTTTAGTTAAATCTAAAGTCTTATCTGTTGACAATCTAAAGCATAGGGCGATTTTAGCAATAGGCTTAATGGGGTGGCTAAGGGTTGGTGAGGTATTAAGTTTAAAGATTCAAGATATTAGGGGCGATATAAATGTAATACGAGTGCTCAATTCAAAAGGGGCAAAAGATAGAGACGTAGTGATGAATGACGAATTATTTTCCATTATAAAAGAATATGGGAATACGCATTTAAAAGGTTATCCAATAAATTCATTTTTATTTCAAGGTCAAAAAGGCGGTAAGTACTCAATGAGCAGCTGCAATGCATTAGTTAAGACTCATATTAATACCGAAATGAGGTTTCACGATTTACGAGCTACAGGAAGCACTAACGCTCATATTAAAGGCGTTTCCCTACTCGACATTAGCACTAATTTAGGGCACGCAAAATTAGAAACCACTAAGTTCTATATTCCAGAAATAAGTAGTTCGTTACTAATGGTTGGATAAATAAAGTTGATTTATGAAAACAATAGACGTAGAAATAGCAATAATGCAGATGTACGGAGTCCGTAAAAATATTATAGTACCTAACTGTAGCTGGGGTATTAAGAGAGAAGGAGTAGGGGAGTTACATGAATGCGATCTATTGATATTATCTAAAGACAATTATGCAACCGAAATTGAAATTAAAATAAGCAAGCAAGATCTTCTTAAGGACAAGGACAAACCCCACGCACACGATAGCGACTTTATAAAAAGACTGTTCTTTGCAGTGCCAGAATCATTAAAAGATTTCGCATTAAATAATATACCTAAAAAGGCGGGCCTAATAATTGCAAAGAAAAAGAAAGGAATTGACGGGTATCAAACAGAGGTGGTTAAAAGATCAAAGCTAAATAAAACACATGTACAATGGACTAATCAAGAACGATTCAGACTTGCAGAACTAGGGTGTATGCGCATTATTGGGCTCAAAAAGAAAATTGCCAGGAGAACATATAAAACTCAAAAGGTTTATTGACTTTCTTTTGCTTTATTAACTAATTCACCATAATAAACAGCAGTCTCTAAATCCAGTAGATTTAGTATTCCCATTTGCCTAAAAGCCTCTGTGTCTTTGAATCCTTCTTCACCTACATCACCGTAGTAATGAAATATCTTATTTGCTCTTGCCTCCTTATCAGTTTCAAATTTTAACCCAAAAACAAATCTATCAATCTCTTTGTTTCCAATCTTTTTTATTGCGGAAGCAATTTCCTTACCTACTTTTCTGGTTATGCTACTGTCATATTTACTAGCTCTTTTATCAAATTCTTCCGGACTTATTTTGTTACTAAGTAACTCCTTTACATCTCTTTCTAAGTCAATTTTTTCTAGCTTGTTCTTGACTTTAATATCGATTATTTTATCCTTAAAAGGCGCCATCTTGTTTATATCTCTCTGAAATTCAGATGTAACTCCGTAAACTCTTTTTACAGTAGATTTTTTAAGATTGTCCATAAAGCTTCCGGCTTCTTTAAGACTACCATCACTTAGGCTTATCGCATCTGCACCTCCGTATATTAAGCCTATATACGGATTCGTACTTGGAGTTGTGATAAAACTCTCTACAGCTCCTTTTAGTTTAGCAGGAGACATTCTATTGTTTCTTCCAAACTCTTTATAAAAGTTTTCAATATTATTATCCCTCATACCCTCTAGACTTTCAAGATCCTTATCGTTATTAGTGTCCCAAGTAAGGTCTTGACCTCTATAAAAATCATACCCCGTCCCATAGGTTAAAACCGATTTAGCTAAGGGGTTTCTTGTTAAGAACCCAGATAGCGAGGTTAAGTCTACAGGCATTATGTTATTATTAAAGCTGTTTCCTATTTCTTTAAACACTTCTTTGGACGGCTTTCTGTCTACTCCAGCGCGCTTGCTTATAAAATGATTTATAGCGTTATCAGTTAATGTCAGCAAAGGTATCATAGGCTGTGTCTTGGCTATTTGAATATATGCCCAATTACCGTCTTCGTCTTTGTAGCCTAATGGAACGATGCCGTATTTTTCTTTTTTATAAGAACTTACACCACTCATTGTCTCTAGGTATATTTCGTCAATTGTCTTTTCTTCTTCATCGTCTTTAAACAATGCTATTGCTGCAAATCCTAATCCAACAATAGTACCACTAAAAATAGAAGCTCCTTGCGCCATCCTAAGAATCGTAGTTGCTGGGTCTTTTCTTATTGCATCTGCAACTACTCTAGTTCCTTGAACAGCAGTGTTTACGTAAGGAATAAAAGCCTCTAAGTCTTTAGTAACCGCACCGCCTTGATTAAAGTCTAAGATGCTACGGGCTTCTGCAACTGCTCTGTTGTATATCAAATCCTTAGTCTCTTGATTAGTTACCTCGGAAATATCCTTGTAGCCCATTTTATTTAACTCATTTTTCACCGTCTTGCCCATCAAGGCAATTCTAAACATCATTTCGCTGTAAGTTGATAGTTTCTGAAATGTTGCTGCTGAAAATAATTTACCCGTTATGTGTTTTGTTCTTGGACTTAAAATCTTATTGAATACCTTAGATACATCACTTCCTTCTTTAATACGTCCTTGTTGGCTTAAAAACTGCATATCTCCACCGTATTCAACGTATTTGTTAAATAGGTTCTCGGCACTTACATTTTTATTTTTGCTTATTGCAATTTGCCTTATAGCCTTAATAGCATCTACCGATACGTCAAATAATGCTTTAGGTACAAACACACTATATTGTGGGCTAAATATCGATAGGAATAAGAAATCACGAGGCGTATTTACAATAGGGAAAGTAGGGTTTATTCCTGTGGCAACACCTTTCAATAAACTACTTCCAGTCCACGTAGATATAATTGATTTTACATCGGCATTCAAAAACCCCTCAACATTATCAAACCAACTATCGTGTAATCCTTGCTCAATGAAAAATTCATTTTGAACTCCATCTATATAGTAATAGGCTTTTCCGAAGTTTTTAGGTGTCTTATCGTATTTATAAATAGGATTTCCGTTTTTGTTCTTTGGTGTCTTCGGATTGTCAATAATCTTACTGTCTAACTCTTTAAAGTAATCGTAGAATTTAGAATCTTCATCGCTCCAGTTTTTCTTGTTTGCTTTATCTTTTTTAAGAGCTTCAAAACGTTTCTTTGCTTTAGGATATTCCTTAGTAATAAACTGTCGGTTAACATTGTTTTGAGCTATCGCCTTATACCTTCCTGCAATAGTTGTGCTCAACAACCACTCGCTATTACGTACCAATGCACCGCTACTACCGTCGCCTAAATTAGATAATATATCTCCAGATAATCCTCCTGTATCTTTAATTCCGTCTGGCTTACGACCCCCTAAAGACACGCTTCCTTCAAAATCAGTAATATGCTGAACAAACAATCGGGGTTGGTAGTCAGCTCCTTTAAGCGTGTCGTATGTAGCTTTAGATATTAGACCGTTATTGCGCATATCGTCTAAAACCTTAGCGTAAACTTCAAAGTATGCATCAGCTCTTTTGCTTATATCTGCAAACTTTTTATCCCCTAATTTAGACTCCCAATGTTTTAATGCTTTTTTTGCAATAGCGCCATTAATAAAACCTGGATTTGTAGGTGCTGGCAGTCCTCTTTTTGCTCTGTTCTCTGCAATAGCAAGGAACCGTCTTAATACAATAACTTTATCTAAGATTACCCTATCCTTTTGGTTAATATAGGTCCAAGACTTGTCTTTTAAACTTATCTTGTCCCCGTATATTTTAGAGTACGCATCGTCATATATCCTCTTAGCCTTACCGCTAGATCCGTGACCATTTATAAGTAGGTCGTAAACAGATTGCATCCCAGAAGCATCTAGTAGTTTTTTAGCAATGAATTGACGATCACTATATGCTTGTATTATTTTACGCCCTCGATTTTTTGCACGCTTTTTGAAGGGTACTGTCTTGTTCAATTCTGCATCGTCACGCTCAAAAACAGCTTCGGTGTGCCCAAAACTTTCCTCTGGAGTTTGATTGCTTAAAGCCATAGAAGCGAGTAGGGCATCGCTGTTAACTTCTTTCTTTTCCTTATTGGTTAGGCTTTTGTACCAATCACTTTTCTTAATTTCTGCAATAGCTTTTTCTACCGCATCTTTAAGAGTTACACCGCCTTCAATACTGGCGCGTATGGATTTTATTGCTGCTTGAGCAAGAACTACGGGTATGTTAATTCCTAGTGTAGAATTACCAAAATCGTTTAAATCCTTTTCCCAATTATCTAATTGGTCGAGGACTTTTTTTGTTTTGGAATCACTTTTTGTTTTCTGTCCTGCACGTTCTTGAACGCTTGTAGTTTCAGTCGTTCTATTCTGCTCATTCTCGGTGTTTCCTTCTTGTTTTCCATATTGTTCTTCTAAATATTCAATTACTTCTGCGTCTGTAAGTTCACTTAGGTAGGTTTCCTCCACCTCTACAGCTTCAAAGATAGCTAAATCTTTGACACTTAATGAGTTTTTATACGCTTCTAGTTCTTGCTCTTGTAGCTTCTTCTCACCCTCTAAAGCTTCTTCAATAACTTGGTTCTCAATTTGGTTTCTGCTATCTGAACTTAAAATTATATCTATTAAAGCGGCTCTAACCTCATAAACATCAAGGTCTATTGGGCTATTCTCTGCAATTATCTCTGCGGCTCTTTCTATTGATGGTAATGAACTATCTTTTTCATAACGTTGATTACCTCTACTAACCCATTTAATCTCTTTCTTAGACGCTCCTGTTTCTTTAGAAGCAGAGGTAGCGCTTATCGCATTACCACGCACAACAAAATCTCTAGCCGCTGTGTACGCGTCATTAGGTTCGCTGTTTTCTAAAGCGGTGTTTAGTTTTGCCTTGCGCTCTTTGGTCGTTTGTTGCTCTGTAATGGTGCCGGTTGCTTTGGACTCAATATCAGACCATAATCCATTTTTTACTAAAACTTTTCCTTTTGGGTTTTTCTTGGTTGGCTTTACTTTACGTTCTATAAATTTTTGTACTGGCTTGCCGGTCTTTGGGTTTACAGCAGAAACAACTCTACCATCTGCATCCGAAGTAACATCGTATTTAGAACCTTTATTTGACGTTACAGATTTTACAGTAGTCTTAGGTGCTATTTCAGCCTTTCCTTCACTTGATTTATTGTCAACGGTGGGTTGTACTGCTGTATCTTTCCCTTGTTGTATGTTTGACTCAACTCTAGGTTGAACCTCTGCATTAGGTGTAGTATTTGTGCTCTGTGCGCTTTCATTCGGTGTCAAGTAGTTTTCAAAATTAGATATTACATCTTCTGTTTTTAAGTCTGTTTGTTTATTTATGAAGGAAGCGATAAAGTTTTTAATTTTATCATAAAATGATAAGCTTTCTCCCTTTATTTTCGACCTAAAATTGTCATTACTTAAAAATTCTGCAACAAATTCTGCGGTATTTTTAAACCCGTATTCAGTATTTAAGAATGTTTTTTTACTGTTATAAATTTCTGTTATTCCGTTTTTGAAATCTGTTTCTTCTGGTGTTAAACTTTCTGAATCTTTACTTATTAAAACGGCTGCGGTATATGCATGAGAAGCCTCGTGTTGCACTACATTTGTTCCATTTGACTTTTTATCTAAATATTTCGGATTTATGAGTATGTAGCCGTCACCCACATATTTACCTCCTTCAACATCTAGTAATGGATTTTCCCTCAATTGGTCGTTAAGTAATACAACCTTTACGCCGGCTTTTTTTGCTAAATCAAAAACCTTTTTATTGGTAAAGCTATTTTCATATTCTGTTATGTCCTTATGGGGTTGTTCTGAAACTTCTTTTGATAGAAATGTCGAGAATTGTCTTATATCACCAGAAACTTCATTGTTTTTTATTTGACTAGGATTCGGATTACCACCATCAATATCTTCGGAAACCTTACTGTCATTAGTCTGGCTTATTTGATTGGGTTTTGATTTTGAATCAATTTTTTGTATAAAAATATATTGATCCTTACCGTCTATTTTTTTAGCCTTACCA
>JALZVI010000217.1 GCA_023301015.1 Rickettsiales bacterium
TAGGCATAATTTTCCTACAGAGGTGGTTTTTAGCCTAGAGAGAGGTTAAAAAACACAGCCCTGAGCATTCTCAGTCTGCAAGGCGCAGCCGCCGCGGGGAGAGATTAAAAACACAGCCCTGAGCGTTCTCAGTCTGCAAGGCGCAGCCGCCGCGGGGAGAGGTTAAAAACCCCTATGCAGCGTTCAAACTTTCTGTGCGTCTAACGGCTGCAACTAGCATTGAAATTGTCAAATCATTCGCGTCCCGTAGCTCAGCAACCATGCGTTTATGGCGCTCAATTTCTTTGGCATTTTGCTCGTTCCAGCTTCCAGTATCGCATTTGCCTTTCACGCATTTTCCGCCCGCGCAAGCTACCTTAATAACTTGTGCTGCGATACGACGCTGTTGCTCATACAAAGATGTCACAACATTATTCAACGCCAAGCGCTCCCAATAATTTTCGCCTTCAAGCTCGGTTGCTGAATCACGAATCCAGCCTAGGCTAAGTTCTTGTCCAACTTCGAAATAGAGTTTCGCTGCTGTTTGCAGTGGCAAATTACCTTGCTTTGCAACTAGTGCTACATCGCAAGCAGAAGCCATCAAGTTCAAATGTGAGATGTGTGAGGCAAGTTCGGCAGGCACTTTTGCATCTGTGTAAGCCTTGGTTCTTTTTCCAATCACCGCCTGAATATTGCTATCCAAAACTGACTTCAGAGATTTCCTAAATTCGGCAATATCCTTTGCGAAAAGTTCAATTGTGTCGTCCACCTTGATAGGCTGTGGCAAATTGCGCAAGAACCAGAGTGTCATTGTTTCAATAAAGCTGCTGATGCTCAAGAACATTCTTGCCTGTATGTCGAAGCTGACTTTTCCGTCTAGCGCCTCAATGTCTTTCCACAAATCGCGCAAGCCAAATGCGTCACGAGCAACTGTGTAGGCGCGCGCGATGTCGCATGCTTCCATGCCTGTGTCTTTATGCACAGAATGCAAGAACGTGCTGCTGGTGCGGTTGACCATTGAGTTGGTAACAAATGTGGCAATAATCTCACGACGAAGCTGATGATTCTCGATATATTTTGTGAACTTCTCCTGCATTTTCTTCGGGAAATAATTCACCAGATCTTGATGGTAATATTCCTCGTCCGGCACGTTCGAGTTCAGCATTTTCTGATATAGATCTATCTTAGAATAAGAAAGTAAAACCGCTAAATTCGGGCGCGACAGGCCTTTCTTGCGCGTTTTCAAATCCGCGAATTCATCATCACTTGGCAAGAACTCAATTTCTCTATCCAGCTTTTCTTCACGCTCTAATTTCTTAATTAGTGAGTGCTGGCCTTCAAGCAAATCATGTCCTTCAAACTCTGCAATCGACATTGCTTGGGTTTGCAAATAGTTGTCGCGCAAAACCAAATCGCCAACATCTTCTGTCATTTCTTCCAGTAATTTGTTGCGCTTTTTTACGTCCAATTTCTTGTCTTCAATTGCTTTTGCAAATGCGATTTTGATGTTCACTTCATGGTCAGAACAATCTACGCCAGCCGAGTTATCAATAGCATCTGTGTTGATTTTTCCGCCTACGTTAGCAAATTCAATTCTGCCAAGTTGGGTTAGTCCCAAGTTGCCGCCTTCGCCAACAACGCGGCATTTCAAGTCTTCGCCGTTAATGCGCAGCATGTCATTTGCCTTGTCGCCAACATCTGCGTCAGACTCATTCTTCGACTTCACATATGTCCCAATTCCGCCATTCCAAAGAAGGTCAACAGGGGCTTGCAAAATTGCCTTAATCAGCGCGATAGGAGACAGCTCCTTCACCTTCGCAGAAATTCCCAGCGCTTCACAAATCTCTTTGCTCAGCTTTATAGTTTTTGCGTTTCTATCAAAAATTCCACCGCCTTTGGAGATCTTCTTTTTGTCATAATCTTCCCAGCTTGAGCGTGGCATTTTGAAGAGGCGTTGGCGCTCTTTAAATGACGATGCTGATACCGGATTTGGATCAATGAAAATATGCATATGGTTGAAAGCGGCCACAAGGCGGATATGTTTTGAAAGCAACATTCCGTTGCCGAAAACATCGCCCATCATGTCGCCAACTCCAGCAACAGTGAAGTCTTGTGTGCGTGTGTTATGGCCGAGTTCGCGGAAATGGCGTTCAACTGAAACCCATGCGCCGCGCGCCGTGATTCCCATCGCTTTATGGTCATAACCAGCCGAGCCACCACTGGCGAATGCGTCGTCTAGCCAGAAGCCATAATCTTGCGAAATGCCGTTGGCAATGTCGGAGAATGTGGCTGTTCCTTTGTCGGCTGCAACAACCAAATATGGGTCGTCACCATCGCGGCGAACCACTTGCGCAGGCGCTTTAACTTTGCCGCTTACCAAGTTGTCGGTGATGTCTAGAAGTCCGCTTAGGAATGTTTTATATGATGCAATTCCCATGTTCTGGCGCTCTTCTCTGTCGGCAGGGACTGGTTTTTTGCAATAGAATCCGCCTTTCGACCCACTTGGAACAATCACGGCATTCTTCACCATTTGTGCTTTCATCAAGCCAAGAACTTCGGTGCGGAAATCTTCGCCACGATCAGACCAGCGCAAGCCACCGCGCGCAACTGCATCACCGCGCAAATGCACACCCTCTGTTTCAGGAGAATATACAAATATTTCTGCAAATGGTTTTGGTTTTGGCATGAAGCTCACATCGTTTGAGCGAACCTTGAAAGAGATGTAATTTTTCTGCTCACCTGCGTCATTTTTCTGGAAGAAATTGGT
>JALZVI010000218.1 GCA_023301015.1 Rickettsiales bacterium
GTAATGATTTCCACACCTTGCAAGCAAAGCAAATTCAGCATACGGAAAATACTTTTTTCGTTGCCGGGAATGATTTTTGAGGAGAAAATTGCGGTATCACCTTTTTGCAATTTTACGCGTGGATGCGTGCGCTCAGCAATGCGAGAAAACGCTGCGCGCTCTTCGGCTTGACTACCTGTGCAAAGCAAAAGCTGCTTGTTGCGCGGAATTTTTCCAAGCTCATGCTCAGTCCAAAGCTTTGGCATGTTCTGGAAATAGCCAGATTCACGCCCAGCTTCCAGCAAACGCCAGAATGAACGACCGCATAAAATAACCTCACGTCCAGCTGCTGCACCTGCTTCAATAATTGTTTGCACGCGCGCCATGTTGGATGCAAATGTTCCAACCGCAAGGCGTTCTTTTGTTTGTCCAATAAGGCGGATGAGGTTTTCCTTCACCTCTTCTTCCGAGCCGTTTGAGCCTTCTGAGAACACGTTTGTTGAATCACAAACAAGCGCCAAAATTCCCTCATCACCATATCTCGCCAAGCTATCTTGGTTTGAAGCAGGTCCAAGCTGTGGCTTCGGATCAAATTTCCAATCACCCGTATGCATCACCACGCCATGACGCGTATGAATCGCCATTGCGTGCATTTCTGGAATTGAATGGGTGAGGTTGATAGGCTCAATCTTAAACGGCCCAAGCTCAAAAATTTCATTCGGCTCAATCTCATGAATTTTCACTTGTTTGCCGAAGTCAGTTTCTTGCAGCTTCAACTTCAAGAATTCTGCCGTGAATTTTGTTGTGTAAACAGGGCACTCAAATTCTGGCCACAAATATGGAATTGCACCAACATGATCTTCATGCGCATGGGTTACAACCATGCCGATAATGTCATCTTTGATTTGCTCGATAAACTCGATGTCTGGTACGATCAGATCTGCTCCAGGGAAGTAGTCATCGGCAAAGCCAATGCCGCAATCCACCACAATCCACTTGCCATCAAGGTGATAGAGGTTTAAATTCATCCCAATTTCGCCAGAACCACCAAGTGGGAGAAACAGCAAATCATCTTCATATTTTTTCAAATTCATGATGCTGTTGTGGTTGGAAATGGCTAAAAAAGCAAGGTTTTATTATGTTTAGAGTGATAGTTTTGGTTGTAGTTTTAAGTTTGAGCCTTAGCGCCTGTGGCGTTCGCGGTAAGCCAAGTTTGCCAGACGGCGTGCAGCGACGTAGTATTCTTTAATTGTTTTCCCGCTGAGTTTATAATTTCCTCCCCGCTCGCCTACTGGCTCGCAGGCTGAGGAAGTGCTTCGCTTAGCGAGTGGCTGGCAAGGCCCACTGGCCTTGAAGATGGCGGAGTTAGTTCGAACTACTTACTCAATCCAGCAATCAGCTCATCCGCAATTTGTTCGATCTCGGCCTCATTATCACCTTCCACCATCACGCGCACGAGTGGTTCAGTGCCAGACTTGCGGATTAGGATTCTGCCGCGGCCTTTCAAGGCCTCTTCGGCAGCGTCAATTTGTGGCTGGATTTTTGCGATCAAATCATCGGCGTTTTCGCCCTCAGAAAAACGATGGTTTTTTAAGGTCTGTGGCAAAGGCTCAAAAACATGTGCTAGCTCGCTCGCTTTTTTCTCAGTTTGCACCATCATCGCCAAAAATTGCAGCGCTGCCAAAATTCCGTCGCCTGTGGTAGAATAGTCCGACAAAATAATATGCCCACTCTGCTCTCCGCCAAGATTCAAGCCATTTGCACGCATATGCTCAGACACATATCTGTCGCCCACTTGCGTACGATGTAGCTTCATTCCCTGCTCTTTCAGATAAATCTCCATGCCCATATTCGACATAACTGTCGCAGCAATCCCGTCACCTTTTAGCGCGCCGTTTTTGTGCAAATATGTGGCGATAACTGCCATCAGCTGGTCGCCGTCAATCAGCTCTCCATTTTCATCCGCCAGCACCAATCTGTCCGCGTCGCCGTCAAGCGCAATCCCGAGATCTGCGCCAACATCTTTCACGCGATAGCACATTTGCTCGGGGTGGGTCGACCCGCAATTATCGTTGATATTATACCCATCTGGGTTCACGCCAATTGTCACAATTTCTGCGCCAAGTTCATAGAGCACCGCTGCGCCAACGTCATAGGCAGCGCCGTTTGCGCAATCAATCACAATTTTGAGGCCTTCCAAAGTTCGCTCGCGCGGGAAGGAGCTTTTTACATATTCAATATAGCGCCCACGCACATTTTCTAAGCGTTTTGCGCGGCCAAGTGCGTCTGGGGCGGAGAGCTGCGCGTTTAAATCGCTGTCCATCAAGCCTTCAATCTTATGCTCAATTGCGTCAGAAAGCTTTAAGCCCTCAGAGTCAAAAAGCTTGATTCCGTTATCCGCATATGGGTTGTGCGAGGCGGAAACCATCACGCCCAAATCGGCACGCATCGAGCGGGTGAGCATGGCAATTGCGGGCGTTGGCATTGGGCCAACCAGCACCACATCCATTCCCATTGAGATGAAGCCAGATGTGAGCGCAGGCTCGACCATATAGCCCGAAAGGCGCGTGTCTTTGCCGATGATAACCTTATGGCGATGCGATCCGTTGCGGAAATGCAGTCCTGCTGCCATGCCAAGTTTAAGGGCAATTTCTGCAGTCATCGGCGAAGAGTTAGCCTGCCCGCGAATTCCGTCTGTGCCAAAATATTTGCGTTTTGTCATATTTTTTTGCCAATTCTCTTTATATAAATTTCGAGTGGAGTATAATGATTGAATGAAAATTAAGAAGCTATTTTTTATAACCATTTGTATCATGCTCGCCTCCTGCTCCACCTCGAGCAAAGTTCCGCCGCATAATCAGAGCGTTACAGAGCGTGAATCAATGGACGAGTTTGAGAAAACTTACAGCAAATACAACGTGACGGCGAAGCAAAAGAGCTTGATTGAAGAAGGGCGCAAATTGCTGGGAACTAGATATAGATATGGTGGCACAAACCCTGCAACTGGGATGGATTGTTCAGCCATCACGCGCCATATATATCGTGAAGCGACAGGTATTGAGCTCCCAAGAACTGCGCGCCTGCAAAACAAAGTGGGGAAATATGTTAGCCGCAACCACCTGCTGCCTGGTGATTTGGTGTTTCTTGATCTGTCGGGCGACCTATCGCATGTCGGAGTCTATATCGGCGACGGCAAATTCTTCCACGCCAGCTCATCAAAAAACAGGCTGATGGTAGCAAATATGAATAGCCCATATTATGCCAAAAGATATGACAGCGCAGTACGTGTGACAAGATATTGATTTTTGATTGCTTCCCCGCTACGCGCCAAGTGCGCTTGCAGACTGAAACGCGCTCAAGGCTGTAGTTTTTAATGCCGCTCTTCGGCCGCTGATGAAGTTATGACGTTCAATCGGCACTAAAGCCTTGCGGCCTCAATGGCCTTGCACTTCGGCG
>JALZVI010000219.1 GCA_023301015.1 Rickettsiales bacterium
CCCCTCAACTCATTGGGTAAAAATATGGTAGTTTCTATACGAGTTCCAAGGTTATCAAAAGCCCCTGCAGCTGCTATGTTCTGATTAGTCTTTTCATTGAATCCAAATAATGCAGATATACCATTTAATATAGTCAAAGACGCAGTTAAAAGTGCCGTAACATACTGGATCATCACACTTTGATGACTATTATCACCAACTCCGAAAAATGCAAGTGATGACGCAGCAGATCCTATGATAAGGGTTGGTACTGCTATTACGCGATGCATAACCCTTGATCTCCGGGCAGCGTTTGAATGGTTTTTAGAAAGTTCGCGACATTGCACGAGCCATCTCTCGAGGAGCCCCATACTCGATGGAGACCATTTATTAGCATATATCTTTTCATTTTCAAATTTACTCAGGTTAGTTTTTTCATTACTGATGTCTATCCCACGTATGAAACGTACTGGTGTAGGAGAATTTGATTCGAAATCTGTTGTTTTAATATTTTCCATCTGTTTCATGTAAATACCATATAATTTATTAATTGCTATTTCCACACAACAGTTTTATAGCATCTGTAACTATTTTATCCGGATCTACATCGTCTTCTTTAATAGCACCCTTCAAATGGAACATGTGGACTATACATTCCAATATATTTAATAGATTTCTACAATCCCCCTCACCAGATTCCTTATTTATAAATGGTAAAGTAGTCTTATCGGTACAATACAAATCAAAGTTATTGTACTTATCCATACTGGATGACGTAAAATCAAAAACATCATCAACAAACCCACCATCTTTTATCTGAACGAAAACAGACCTAACTGATTGTTTCAAAAAGAAACCTAGTCTCTCTTTAAGTTTTTCGCCACTTGTAACTAATTCACACGACTGATACTTACTATAAATATCAGATATTTTTGGTACAGATTCTATTATAGTATTTATCATTTTAATACTACCAGGCTTAATAGATTTAAGATCTTTTTTAGAAGATACGCACCGCATAGAACTCCTCATTGCATCTATTATAACCTTATTACCAACATCCCCTGTAATAAGATACTTTGGATATATGATAGATAATATAGACATATCCTTGTCATCCTTCCATCCCATTATCATACTCTGTATGCGTATTCTTAGTGTAGACACTGATGGTATCTTCTCAAAATTATTATCATATATAACATTCTTACCGTCATTCTTTACTGGGACTGGTAAGCTTACAACATTAATACTCCTACAGCACGAATCAACCATGAAACTCTTAAATTCGGGTGGGAATTTATTAGAACATGTACTCGGATAAAGACGATCCAATATATATTGAAGAGATGGGTACTGTAACACTATACCTTTCTCACGATACTCAGAATGCAAAAGATTCATATAATACCTAAATACCATATGCAAATAGTACTTAGGACTTTTTTCATCATATTTACCCCATGACTGCATAACTTTAATAAATTCCCATGGATCATTTGTAACACTGTATTCCTTAGACGCATTTGGTGGGCAGGATACATTTCTACATTTCTCTTTTTCTTCGTTCTCGATATGTAATCTGATATCGATACGACAATCCCTGATCTTTTTGATCCCGCGCTTCGTAAATAATGTTTCCATTCCAGATACCTTAACCTTATTGTATTTTTTCCTCTTGTCTATACCAAGAATTCCATTTACATATATGTCAAGTATATCCCTAACCTCATATTCACCGGCTAGTATTTTTTTTTGTTGAGTTACAAAATCAGAACTACCAAAACCTTTAGATGATATGACACTTGTGATAAATTTGTCATATTTCTCAGACATATTTATTTTTTTGAATAATAATGAATTAGACAGAGTTATATTTTGAAAATTCAAACAATTCAATTTTGTATACCGAACAGTATATATATCAAATTATTGTATGTGTTTACTATTATACCAAAAGTCATCTAAAAAATGGCACCCAAATCTTCCGCACGTAAATCCGCACGCAAGTCCGTTAAGAAAACATCCACCAAATCTAGGACTTACGTTGTACTACGCAAGCCAACTCTCCTAAAGAACAAGCCCGTGGCCAAGCAGGGTAAGGTTATCCGTGTTTCGGCAACTGGTTCGTCCGCCGCCGCTCGTTACGCCATGGCTGTATACAAGAAGGCATACAAACAGCTCAAGTCTGTGTTCCTATACCGCAAGGGTACCGTCTCTCGTTACAACATCACCTTCAAGACCAAGGCAGGTAAGAAGGTCGCATCGGCAAAATTGTCGTCCAAGTCTGTATGCAAGGTCACCCCCGGAAAGGTAGGTAAGTCGAGGAAGTGCCACCCAGCTAAGAAGGCCGGAAAGGTAAGGAAGGTGGTGAAGAAGACCAAGAAGTCCAAGAAGTCCACCAAGACCACCAAGAAGTCTTCCAAGAAATCATCGTCTATCACTATCGCCAAGCGATCCCTCAACAAGTCCAAGGTTGCTCTTAAGAAGGCACGCAAGTCTCTTGCCGCCAGTAAGAAGCGTGTAACCAAGGCAAAGAAGGTCGCAGCCAAGAGCAAGTCCCTCAAGACCCGTGCTTCCGCCAAAAAGATGGCAGCCAAGGCTAAGGCCGTAGCCGCCGCCAAAAAGAAGCTTGTGCTCAAACTTAAGAAGATCATTCTTAAGAAGTCCAAGGCTCTTAAGGCCAAGAAGGCAGCTAAGGCAGCCAAGAAGGCAGCTAAGAAGTCTAAGGTA
>JALZVI010000220.1 GCA_023301015.1 Rickettsiales bacterium
TGGGCAAATTTTGGCAGTGGTGCTCAGTTGCTTAACACCAAAGTAAAGCATGAAGATTTGCTGGATTTGAGAGTAGATATAAATAAACTCAAAGCAGATTATGCTGAAGTTTCTGCGAAGAAAGAAAAAGAGATTAAAGAAGATGTTGATGTAGTAATTCCGCGGGAAGGAGCGTCGCTTGAGAGAGGCACTTCAAAATACTCGGTTTCAAACCCAACACCTCTGCAAACATTGATTATGTGGACAGAGCTTGAATCTAAATTAAAGCCGCAATTTGGTAGGGATCCATACTCAATTGGTGAGTTTTCTGGCTATAAATGTGTTGCAAAAGTGAAGACCTGCGGTTTTGGTTCAACTGGGGCGGAATATAAACCAAAGATGGGTGTTGATGAGGCTTTTGACCTAATGGTTGTGCATATAGATTATCAACGTGAGAGTTTGCGTGGACAAATTGGTGGCAAGTATTTTGATAAGCTCTTGCCACGAGAGCAAGATGCGCTCACAAGCCTTGGTTATAATACTGGTAGAGTGGGCGATGGGCTTGTTGGTTTAGTTCAAGATTATGCGAAGAACCCTACGCGAGAAAATCAGGAAAAAGTTTGTGATAAGATAGAAGAATATTGCAAATATCGTCCATCTCCTGGCGCTGACCGCATAGTTGCCTCTGGCTTGCAAACAAGAAGGCAGCTTGAAACTGCGGTGTTTAAAGGTGAAATTGATGGCATTAGCGATGCAATGTTCCGCTGGCTAGGTGCGCCTACAGAGAAAACACGTCATCAATTTGAAGAGTTTTGTAACCCTAAAGATGCGCAAAATGGCGTAGAGATGCCAGGTCATGATCTGATAAAGGTTGGTGATGATTTGAAAGGCCAGCAAGTGGCTGAATATAACGGCAGCAACGGCCAAATTCCGCAGGATGTTATGGATGCTGCTTTGGCTCAAGCGCAGGCTAATGCTGTGAATGGCGTGGCTTAAGAAGCCGCTATTCCTTCGCGGCAAACGGATTGCCCTTTGCTTTTTGCGCGGAATATTTCTGAATCAGCTTCTCAATCTTTGTTTCGTTCACCATTGAGTGCGCGTTATATTTCCCGACTTTCATACCCATATTATCCGTGATAATCCCCGTCTGTTGATCAATCCTCAGCATAATCTGTCCTTGCGCGTTCATGATGCGACCTTCCTTGTCCACACGTCCGCCATCTGGACCCATGCCGAATGATTTTGCGATGATCTCAATGCCATTGCCGCGGCTCTTTTTGCGCTTCTTCATCCGCTGCTGCTTGGCCATCTCCATCGCGGCCTTCATGCCTTTGGTCATTTCTCGCTCTTCCTGCGCCTGCGTGCCACTGAGGGTGAATTTATGCTTATTGGGGTTGCTAGAGAACATTTTCTCGTCAATCAGGTCTTCGAGCATATCGCTATAATTTTTCGTTTGATGCGAAGATTTGCCCTTAATCATTTCCTCACGGCTTTGGTTGCGATTTCCATCCAGCATTGACCCGAGCTTGCTTTTGCCACTACCGCCGCTTTTTTTGCCGCCGCCACCGCCACCACTCATAAATCCTCTGGACATATCGCTCCTTTCCTCGCATAATTATATCATAGATGGGTAAAGAAATAAATAATATCGTACTTGTTACAGGAAGCTCAGGCGCTGGAAAGTCCATAGCACTCAAGGCTCTGGAAGATCTGGGGTATGACGCGGTTGATAATATTCCACTCTCGGTTTTGCCCGTTCTCATCAACTCATTCCCAAAAGATGACATGCTCGCAATTGGTGTTGATGCCAGAAATCAAAATTTCACGCCCGAAAAATTCCTTGAAGTCACCAAAGGCTTCGACTTTGAGCTGCTGCTGCTTGATGCCGATACCGACATGTTAATTCGTAGGTTTTCTGAAACGCGGCGCAGACACCCGCTTGCCAAAGACAGGCCAGTTGCGGATGGAATTAAGCTTGAAAAGCACATGATGAAAAAGCTGAAAGTTGCCGCCGATTTTGTGGTGGATACTAGCAACTTCTCCCAAACAGATTTGCGCAACTGGGTGCGTGGGAATTTTGGTAAGGATAAGGACAATCTGCAAGTCACCATCAATTCATTCTCCTACAAGCGTGGCGTTCCGCGTGAGGCTGACCTTGTGTTTGACACTCGCTTTTTGCATAATCCATTCTATGAAGAAGAGCTGAAAATGCTCGACGGACGCAGCGAAAAAGTGCGAGATTTCGTGAAAAAAGACAAGCTCTATGGCGGCTTTATGGAGAATTTGAAAGGCTTGGTGCTGCCGCTTTTGCCAGCCTATAAAAAAGCTGGCAAAACCTACCTAACCATCGCCATCGGCTGCACAGGCGGGCAGCATAGGAGCGTCTGTGTGGCTGAAGAGCTTGCAAGTGCCATGAAGGCTGACGGCGTGGAGCTGCAAGTTCGACACCGGGATGTTTAGCGTACGAAAAGCAAATATTGACATTTGTTAAGTCGTTAGCTAGTTTACCCCAATATAATGAAATATAGGTTGGAGTAAATTATGGTATCAGAAGAGCAAGCAGCGGTGAATAATAAGTTTATTACTGGGTATCTTGAAAGTAGCGGCTATTCGATGTCTGTGGCAATTGAAGAAGGTGCAGATGTGAATTCCCGTCTCTCAAGTGGCGATACAGTCCTGTCTCTTGCAGCGCGAGATGGTGAAGCGACTACTGTAAAAGAACTGCTAGCTTTCGGCGCTGAAGTTAACAAAAGTATGATTGATGGTGCCAAAAATGCTGGGCATAATGAGATAGCTAACCTCTTGTCAGAAGTCTTGCTTGACCCAAGCACGCGCCAAAAACCTGAAGAAATTGGATATGATATGACAGAACGCAATGCTGCGTTGGCAAAGTTTGCAGAAGCAGCGGGAGCTTCAACTCGAAAGCCAGAAGCTGTTGCAGCTACTGCTTCGCAAGCAAAAACACCTAAAGCTCTAGGCTAGTTCAACACAGCTTTCTTATCCACGTGCGAGAAATCGAACTTGAAGTCACCGTCATCCAGACCCACAGTCACACGCCCACCTTTGGTGAGTGCGCCGTATAGGATCTCTTCGGCCAGAGGCTTCTTGATTTGCTCTTGGATAATCC
>JALZVI010000221.1 GCA_023301015.1 Rickettsiales bacterium
CACTCTACCACTGAGTTACACCCAGATAATTATGTGAAAATGGAGTAAGAGAGGTCTGGGCAGCAGGAATTGAACCTGCGACAACGGTCTTGCATGATGGTGACCGTACTCTACCACTGAGTTATACCCAGATAATCTCTTACTTGTTCGGTTGGGGTTGATGGAGACGCTTCACGCCCTTAGGAAGGGCATGAGCGGTGATATTAGAATGTGTAATCATGTTGCTCATAATATTCTCCAATAAGTTTGGCTCCCTACCTAGGTTTCGAACCTAGAACAAGAGCATTAACAGTGCTCCCCCACTACCAATACGGGCCGTAGGGATTAATTTGAGCTTGTTAGGCTAAGCCATTAGTGAAGTCAAGAACTATTTACCACCACCAGTGAATTAAAATTTTCTCCTCGGATTTATAGTATCCGTTCCTGAACATGAATTCTGCGATTAAAGGATAGCCCTCTGCCATGGAGTCAGACCATTTAACGTAGTAATTATCGTTACCGAATTCGTAGTCTCTCCAGAGTTGCCTAACTTCATTTTCAACTTCAACGGGGCAGTTACTCCACTGTACGTCAAATAGTCGCATTTGTGGAAAACAATCTGCTCCTACGTTCTTTCCTTTGTCCGCCCAGTCCTCAAACTTGTGCTCGTGGGCGCTTGTTCTGCCAGAGTAGGTTACCCACGGTATAACTCCTGTGGTCAATATAGACTTGGTATCAATTGTTTCGAGGGCTTTCAGCACAGCTTTATGTGTGTACTTCTCAATATCTGCGTCACAACGGTTCAAGTCAATAGCTAATTGCTCTTGGCTGAACTTAATTTGCTCAGGCCCGAAGCCGTTGTGGTGGCTATTTGACAAGGCTGTCATTATTAAACATCGTAAGCTCATTTAGTAGCTCCATAACATGAGAGGGTTTTTATGCAGAGTTTTCTTTGCATCATAACGTAGAGAGGTAGGGTTGAAAGGTTTTGTTAGATAATGCCTTCCATTCTTTGTTAGGTAAGTATGATACTCAATACCTAGTCTGGTCAAATCATTTCTAACATGTAGGGTTTCCATGCGGGTGTCACAGTCAAATATCCACTGTTTTTCTTCTTCCGACTTCATTAACGAAGACATCCACCTAGCTTCCAAGTTTCTATAAAAGTCAAGAGTGTCTTCGTCGTACTCTGAGTGTAGCTGTAACTCTCTGAACTTACGTCTTGCTTTAGATTGGTTTAGGGAGGAGGCAGTTCCGTATATTCTTTGCCCTTCTACACGCATTAGACGTAGTAGAATTAGTTTTTCATTGAAGTCTTCCTCAGAATAAGTCACGAATTGGGCGTGAGTTTTATTATCACTTCCATCTTTTTTTTCGAGTTACGCACATTAATACTCTAGTTCCTGTTTTGAATTGAGGGGGATGCTGTATGTCCATATTAATATCCTACATAAAAAATGTGAGCACCTACTTGTGCGTGTTTCTTAAGGTTACTCGCCCAATCAGGCTGAACACTAGTAGAGTGATAATTAAGTGAATTGCTAGGAAGAGCTGGGTTAGCAGCCACAGGTTCGTCCGCCACTTCATAGGCTATTCTCCGTGATTTACGCTCTGCGTAAGTTGTGTGCATATCTGAAAACACGCGGGCTGTCTCGTAAAAATTTGGGTCAGCCTTGTTTTGATAGGAGAAGTGGTATACTCCCTTATTCTTATATCCTACAACTCCGCAAACTGTGTCAGGGTATCTGGGGTCTGCCTTACGATTGTTGATGACCGCTTTTACCAGTCTTGAACCTTCCTTTGGTTCTCCACGGCTTTCGGCGTACAATGCTTGCGCCATACATTCCCGCTCGGAGTTTGTATTTAGGAACTCGGTCACAACCTTCTCGACTTCAACGTAGTTTACCTTGGTAAACACTTCAGGGGCTGGTTTTGGAGCCGTGCAGCGGCCTAGGGGGAATGCTACGGTTGCTCCAAGTACAATAGAGGTTGCAAACCAGCGTATGAGTCTTACTTCCGTCTTGCTAACTTGATTTTCCATGGTTTAATCCTCTTTTTATAAGCTGCTAAATCTTTATCATCAAAGCAGATTAGGTTAATTTGACCATTGTAGACGGTGTGTCTAAGAGCTAAGTGTACCATATCTAGGGCTTTATCCATGGGGAACCCATATATTCCTGTGGATATGGCGGGTATAGATATGGATTTCGCTCCCATTCTGTATGCTTGGTATAAGGAGTTAGTATATGCCTCATAAAGCATTCTGTTCATAAGCCCTTCACCTAACTCTAGGTTATAGATAGGGCCTACAGCGTGGAGTATATATTCACAGTTTTCCATCTCGAAAGCAGGAGTTAATGTAGCACTACCTGTTTCTACAGAGGCACTTCCATAATGTTTAGCCATGTAACCTTTGACGTAAGCCCCAAGTCTAGGGCCTGCTGCTTTATAAATTGCCCCACAGACCCCTCCGCCTGCCTCAAGTTTATTATTGGCAGCGTTAACAATTACTGTGGCGGGTATTTTGGTGATGTCACCTTTTATTATTTTAATCTTCATGGTAGCCTCTAAAATAAAGGGGAGGTATCCAATACCTCCCCTTTTTGCTTCGTCGAAAGCATTTGGTTTAGCCGAGTTTGGCCCGTTCTGCGAGTAGCTCTGCTTCTGACATGTCGTCAAACTTCGCATCCTGCTTAGTTGAGATAGCTTCATCTATGCGGCGACGAAGGGTCTCTTTGACAGCACGAGTTTCTGCGGCGCGTGTGGCCGCCTGTTTACCTGCGATAACCCCTTTCAGGATATCTAGGCGAAGTGTATTCGCTATATCTACAGAGTTTCGGTTTTCTTCGATGAAGCTTTCTTCACCGTTGGCTTTAATGGTTGAATTAACTGTACGTGCAATCGCATCAAGTTGCTTCAGCGAAAGGTCGAACAACTGTTCAACCGAAAGGTTCCCCTTAGAGGTGTTGAACCGTAGTTTTGCGCGAGCTGCGCGTTCAAAAATATTCATAGTCTTAGTCTCCGTTGTTAAAATGTGATTTCGTATGGTTTACCATTTGCTAGGACAATCACAGTATCCTTGCGAGTTGATGAGAAGCCTACTCCGCTTAATTGCTCGGTAGAAGGGGCGCATTTTGTTTTACTCCCCAAAATCTCAAATACTTTCCTATGAGGCTCTAGAGTAGGTGTCAAGAACTCATTATAAATTCCGCGTGTAGCCTCAGGGTTTACACAATCTTCAAGCATGAAGAACCAGTGTTTATTCCCAGAAGTCTGCCCATCCCAGAAGTTAGGGCTGAGCATGAGGGTGCTTACTTTCGTAGGCACTTGTGTCTCCACGCCCCACTTCTTCTGCGTCGAAGCTTGGTGAGGTAGATGGTGTTCAATCGTAAACACGCCGTTTTTAAGAGTTACGACTGCGACTGTGACCCATTCTTTGTTGGCTAGGGCTTGGTCGTACTCATACTCAAACACCTGTCCTTGGAATTCAATTTCAGCTTTGAAACCTCCGATGTTGGGGGCACGTTTATTCCAGTTATGGATTTTACACACATACTCCCCCTCAGGCATTTTGGAGATACTTGGGAAGGTAATATTTTCAACAGGTATATACCCTTCAGCGGCAGGTTGAGTGTAGTCTACGTCCTGTACCCCTCCTGACTCGTGAGTCCTGTTGTTCCAACCTACACGCTGAAAGTTGCCGTACTCGTCATTTTTTGGATTACCTGCCTTAATTCTGTTGGAAGGCATGAAGACGTGTAAATCCATAAGGGAGGCGTTACGCTTATCGTAGTTCCATTGGTGAGAGAAACGGAAAGCTCCGTCTACTCGGCCACCCAAACTGGCAACTTGTGAGCGAATGCTAGAGTCCGCCACGTCTCCGTCATAAGACCATGCGAATTCATTATCCCACTTAAATAGACCTGCTTCACCCTCAGATTGAGGGGCTGTCAGAGATACAAAGTTGGACAGCTGGCTATTCTGTAGGACTAATTCCATAGCTGTTGTGCTGGGTAGCACGTTTTCCATGAAATCTTCCACAGTTATTGGTTCTGCATTCTTTACTTCGCGTGTTGGTGTGACTGTGGCTTCCATTAGAAGCTCCGTCAACCCATCCTTCATGTGACCTTGTGCCTCGTTATCCACGAATAACACATTTTGTACGCTCATATCAGACATTACAGCATATCGGCGCTTTAGGGCGTCCTCCAGACCTAGTTCCTTAATTTTAGAAACTGAGTCCTTCACCATACTAGGTGTGATTAAGGCAGTAGGTCTCTTATAGTTTTCAGGAGCTACCTTGCTCTCGAATTTACCTACAGCCTTTTCCAACTCCATACCTTCAGACAGGTCAACAAGTAGCGTCCCAATTACAGAATTGCGTAGGGTTGCGCCTCGTTCTTTGATATTTTCCCAGATGAAAATGTCGCGGGACTCGTCAGAGTTTAACTTGGTAAACCGCCGCTGTAACTTTTGAAAAGCTCTGAGGGCTGCAGCATGTTCAGCTCCACGGTAAAGCAGTTTGTTTTTAATAAGCTCTAGAACGTCCTGTAACACCATAGGAGAGAGTTCTGTAACTCCACGTGTAAACACTTGATGCATGGACTCCATGCGGCTCATGAGCGGGCCTGCGTCTCTATTCACGAATTTACTAGGGACTTCGCCGTGGAAGTGGTTCCACTTAATGGCTTTATTAATCCCATCGGTAGTTTCCTCAGCCCCATACTTACCATCATGGGTGCGATAGATGTTTTTGATGCGCGCCGAGCGCACGTAGTCTGCGAGTGCTCCTGCTACTTTGTCGTACGGATAAATATCGGCTCCTAGGCTTTCCAAACCGTCCCAAATTGTTACTATTCGACCATCTCGGATAGTTACAAGATTGCCAATAGAACGGATGAAGTGTTTACAGCACGAACAGTCGTGTTCTGTACGTTCACGGAATGTTGGGTTAGTTCCCTTGGGGAATGAGGCTAGGTATTTATCCCAAACATCGTTAGCGTCGAGGTCAACGCGGTAGATTTCAGCTGTATCAGCTAACATAGCGTCCAGATTAGCTCTGACGAGTGCGCCAAAGGGTTTAAAGTCATTCATGGTAGTTCCTTTCTAGTAGCCTTCCGAGGCTAGTTCATCCATTAATTTTTCTAGGTCTCTGCGACCTCTTATGACACGATTAAAACGTGCTCCTGTACTCATATCCATACCTAGTATGCAAAATGCAGATATGCAATCTCCATTTTTTAACTGTTTGAAACCTTCGTGCCCTTCATAACCTGTTCCGAGGTATTCCTCGATTATCTCGCTGGGTTGGAGAGGTTTTGGAGGAGCAACTTCTGGCAATTGTTCATCCTCACTTTTTGTGGGCGTGACGCTTGCCAGAAGTTTAAGGTGTTCCACTATTCCGTACATGTTAAATAGGGCTTCCGAGCATAATTTCACCCTCAAGCCATTGCTTGTTGGGAGAGTTTGTATTTAACTTTATGACTCGGTAGAGCTTTCCGTTTGGCCGCTTAATTAAATCGTGTAATTTAACTTTCCCTTTTTCAGAACGACGATGGAAAGTATATTTTTCCACTATATTCTCAAGTTCTACGGTGTAGATTGAGATAGGTTTACCTAGGCGGGTAGTTGTGACGGTACATGAGCGACCTCGCGGCCCATCAAAAGTTTCCATGACGTATGCTCCGTCTCGGCGTTGGCCTATGAGTGTGACAGGGCCATGTTCGCTTTCGTAAACTTGGCTACTGTTATTCGTTCGGGTGGATAATAGTTCAAAGTCTCGGTAGTCACGGCTCCTAATCTGTTTAAAGTGTTTATTCTCGTAATCACCCCAAATGTATTTCCCGTTAACACCAGTTACAATAATTGGGCAGTGACCTATTTTAAAACAAACACGGTCTCCTTGCTTGAATGGATTTGTCATATATTTACTCTCTTTCTTTTCGTAAAAGGTGAATTCTGAAATGTGCCTGCTAATAATTATTCCACAGGAAAAGTATCGGGCTTCCAGACAGTCTCGTCTTATGTTCAAGACTTTTAAACCTGCCTGCCCTGTTTTAAGACGGACGTTGTCACCTACTTTAAACATACTACTCTCCGTCCCAAGTTAGGTTACAAGTTGTGGATACGAGTTTAAGAACCTTGGATGCAGGTGTCCCTCCTATTTGGTCTAGCTTGGTTAACCTAGGTAAACCGTTATTTAGGTTTAAAAAGACGTAGCCTCCCGTATAGGAGTCCCTAATGCAGAGGTAAGTCAGCCCTCTGGTTCCATTAGTGCGTCCTTTGTAAATCCCTCCAACTATTCTCTCGAACCCTTGTTCCTCAGTGCTTCCTAAACGCATAATCTATTTCCTTGTGCGTTATAGCTAGGAAGGTCAAAAGTTTTTGGCCAGTAAACTTCCCCTGTGTCTTTGAAGGTTTCAAGCATAGCTACGGCGTCTTCTAGGGTTATAGGGAACAGTAAACCTACAGTTGTCGACTGCTGGAACATGGCTCCCGCTTCACCTAGAGTTAATCCCAATATTTTCCGAGCCACTTCTTCTCGACTATGGAATTCAAAAACTTCGCCCTGACTGGCGATAGCTTGGCCCATTAGGCACTTTTTAGACGTGTGCATGCTGAAGGGAGTTTTACCCGACTTCATATATTTTATCAGAGTGTCTATATTTTCAATATTCATGGTTTCATTCCTTATTTACAATTTTTGAACAGCCTTCACCACATGTTACGCAGTTTGGTGGTCTACCGTGGGTGATTGGCGCGAAGCAGCATGACGAAACATATTCGGTTCCCCAGAATTCATCTGCAGCTTTACCTGCCTCAATTTGGTCTTGTAGATTGAAGCTCATGGCGCATATACCCCGTTAAAATAACCTTCCAAATACTCCTGACAAACTTTAGGTAGCGTAGCTGAGTTACAATATTGTTCTACGCTGCGGGTTTGAGTAGCTGGAGGTGGTTCTTTACTAGGTGTTACAATTATACCTACGAAAACCGCAAAGGTTATGAAAATTAGTAAACCTGCAAAATCTTCGAATCTCATATCAACCTCCGTGGAATTTAATAGCTAGAACGATTATAGCTCCTACCACCATGATTATGCAGATGACTGGGGATGCTACTAACAAGGTGAAAGCAAGTTCTCTACGTGGTGTTAAGCCGAGTGTGTCTTCGCGTGGGGTCGTCCAATATTTACGGGTAAAGTATTTCATAATATAGCCTTTTCTGCTTCACGTATCTGAATTATGGAAATGTTGCTGTAGCTTAAATCTCTCAAGGACTTACGGGCGAAGTAGCTTCCATCTGCGTAATCTGCACCGTTCGAGTAAATTCGTTTTTCTTCACGTACCTCGGTTCTGTAAGAGTTAATCCAAGCCATGAATGTATCGCCTTCCCACTTTGTTTTGCTGTGGAAGTGTCTACAGGAGTAGGGAACGGATTTCCAATGTCCTGCGACTGTGACTGTACGTGTGGCTCGTACTCTTAGAACGTATTCGGTCATGAGGGTTCGGCGGTCAGTGTGAGTGTGACTGGAAGGACTTCTGCTACGAGTGGTTTATCCTTGTACCTCCAAGATTTGTTGAGATTAGTAAGAGAGGCAGAGGCCGCTCGTTTATGAGGGTAAACACGGGCGTTAGCTAAGTTCCCCATAGAGGTACTATGGGTGACAAACTTCCCAGTCTCTGTGCGTATCACGTAATGTATAATAATAGCCTCCAAAAAGTTAAAACTAGGAGCAGAAACTGCTCCTAGTTGTTTTAAGAGTTTACCTAGGTAAACTATGCGCCGCGAATGGCACCAACGATAAGAACCGTGTCGTTAGCAGAAAGAACTGTGTCTTCTGTAGCAACTTGGCCATTTACGCGGAGTTCACGGTCTTCGCCAACAGTTTGGTCAGCAGCGCGAAGTGCTGCGCCAACTGTCATACCTTCTGCGAAGTCAACAGGTGTCACTGAGCCAGTTTGTGCGATTGTAACTGTTCCAGCTGCGCCGCGAATTGCGCCGACAATGAGAACTGTATCATTAGCAGAAAGAACTGTTTCTTCAGTTGCGACCTGACCATTCACTCGTAGCTCACGGTCTTCGCCGACTGACTGGTCTGCGATTGCGAGTGCTGCGCCGACTGTCATGCCTGCTGTGAATGCTACTGGTGTTACTGAACCTGTTTGTGCGATTGTTACTGTGTTAGTCATGATTTTACCCTTTCAAGGTGTTAAATTGAGTATAATGGCGAAATTGCCTACTCAAAGGTAGTGTGTACTCTAAAGCGGAATTGCTATCGAGTGATTAAGACGGGCGGACGCAACATTTGCATATGCTCGAATGATGGAGCAAGACCCGTAAAGTCTTGTTCCTCTTTAAACCACTGCATAAATCTCGTTACCGCGAATGCGGCAGTGAGGCTAGCAGTAGCACCGACAGTGGTTTTAGCGCTGCAAGCACTTTCCACTGTCTTACTATCTTCGACGAGGGTGTCAACCCAGTCGTTGATTTCATTTCGGCGATTAGGATTAAATCCATAAACGCGGAGTTCTTCGACGCCCATGCGAACTTCAATCACCTGTTCTGTGGCGAATTTATTCTTAAGACAGTTTTCGAAAATTTTCTTGCGGTGTTCCATGGTGTCTACACCTAGGAATACAACCCGTCCTAAAGGTACAGACCCTTCAATAAACTCGTTATGTTGAGTTACGACTGTGCCTGTGGCCATTTTAATGTGTTCGGCGATAGCTTGAACCTTTGGTTTACCAATATCAGCTAGGTAAAAGGCCTGATTTGGCAAATTATGGGCTTCGACTTCGTCACCATCCCATACGTGAATGTCTTTTAGCCCTAATTTAGCTACTTCCATGGCGATTTTGGAGCCTACAGCTCCTACGCCGATAATGTCGATGCGTCCTTTGAAAAGTTGAGGGTTAAAATGTAGTAGGTGGCGTGAAATATCAAAAGTCATGGTGGTCTATGCTCCTTTAGTGTTGAAATTAGGGTCGAATTGCTCGTACCCGTCGATGTAGTCTTCTCCTTCAGGGGCGGGAACATCACCTGCTATGAGGTCTGATGCTATGAGGGAGTCGTCTTCGATGAATTGTCCATTGAACCAGAAACCTGCTACTCCTTTGTAGTATTCAGTTTCATTAACGTCCGAACTATAACCTCTGGTATTATTCCCTGCGAAATTAAACCTGTTATCGCCGTAATTCATCCACGGGTCATACATTCCTGCGTGACTTCCCGCTACATATGCAGCTGTTTCAGTGACTTTGGCCTTGATTTCAGCCTTGGCCCAAGGGCCGTAGTCAAGTTCGTCTTGGAGAACCACTAAGTCTGGGTTATTTAGGACTAGGCCCTGTTTAATCAGGTAAACATGGACATTTAAGTCGCCCCGTTTGTTACCAATGACTCGGATGAAGAAATCCTTATCCTTTCGTAAGTCTAGGAACGTTTTGGTTTGGTCTTCATCCTGTCCAGAAGGCCCCACGTCCATATTTACGTGACTGTGACCCCAACAATGTAGGTCGTTGACTTCAGAAGCTTTACCTGCGGTGATTAGCTCCATTAACATGGCGCTATCGCCTTCTTCACTAATTTCAGTAGTGGCAGGTGTACAGTTTTGCAGAGGCACGTAGACATCGTTAATAACAATATCTTCGTTTTCATCACGAGTAGCTGAGGCCATCCAACCTACTTCAATACTACACTCTTTTACGAGTGCCAGCATTTTACCGTGGGCTATTGCCGAGATTATAACATCTGGAAAGCCCGTTGCGCCTGAGACTGTAAAGCTTTCGCGGCGTGGTCTTTTGAACTTCGTAACGGGTGGTGCAGGTCTGCGAGTTACGAAGTTTCTGTGTGAAACGTGTGGTTTCTTAGCTGTTGATTTTTTAGCCATTGGTTTAGCTCCCTAGGTTTGGAAAGTTATTGATGTACATTCCCCAGTCGTCTTCTGCATCTACTGCAGTTTCGAGGAAGGCTATCATGAAGGTTACAGCTGCCAGCATTTCATAGTTGGCCGTATACCCGTAGATTTCTGAATGGGCGCTGCCTAAGCAGACTACCCCTCGTGTTGCACAGCCCGTATGAGGTAGACGTTTGTGCTCGTCAGCTGTGGTCATGAAGACTACATCATCGTCGGCGTCATAATCATCACTATCATCATCTGGCTCCCCGAAAGGTAGCGAAAGTTTTACCCTTCCAAGATGATAATCATCACCTGTTCGGTTACAGTGTGAATTCAGAGGTGAGGTGATAACAATTAACCTATTGCCTTCAAACTTCGCCTCTTGTATTCCTGCATAACCTTCACGTAGTTTCTTAAACTCATCCATGATTTGGTCTGTGATTGTTTTCTGCGCGGCATCTCCTTGTTTGAGAATATGTAATGCCCTCTCGCTCTTGAATAGTTCAGCTCTTTGTGTCTTAACCACAGTATTAAGAGCTGCTATTTCGGCGCGATTTCTAGATTTCACCCGAATGATACTCTTAGAGGCGAAGTCTCTTAGTGCGTCTTCTTCTAATCGTAGTTTGCGAGCGGCGGCGTCTGCTTTGAAGGTCTCAAAATCAGTAGCTTTGAAGAGAGTAGCTGCAGCCTGAAGAATTCTACCATAAATAATTTGAGAAGCGTTATTACCGCTATCTACTGCGTCATGGTGAATATATAGACAATTAGGAAAAAGTTCTGCTACACAATAACCGTCTTCTATGATTGCCAAGCCTTCGCCTGTAAAAGTATAGGCTTTATCGCGGCAGTAAACCTCCTCACCATATAGTTGGAGAGGGGGACGTACATTTCGTACAGAACTGTGAGGGCCTGACCATATTTTTACTTGGAAATCTCCCTCAGGGATTTCCTCGGAGGTACTAGAGTGAGGTACTTCTATAGCAATAGGTTTAGGAATAACAGGCCCAAGTATTTTTTGAGTTAAAAACCTGTACTTTTCACTTTCTCTTCCGTCAAAGTAAGAGTCTAAATTTAGGGGGAAGTCAGGTACGCGGTCTGATAACTTTAAGCTAGACCTAACCTCCTCTCGTAGAGGATTTCCCATTACGCATTGAACCTCATTGGCCTCAAGGCCTTCCATAGTTCTAACGTAGGATAGTTCGAGACCCGTTTCTCTCAGGAATTTTTGGAGACCTCGCTTTGTAAACTTGAGCAACTCACCAGCAGGGACGTTTAGGTAACTCATTTTTGCTTCGCTGCCTGCATACTGGCTATAAGCAACGAGGTATACGTATTTACCTTCTGAGACCTTTGGAGTTTTCATAGGTTTTTCGTCACCTGTGTAAACGTGAAGGTTAGGGGATACCACTCTCATAGCGCCTTTTGAGTGTCCGCCTCCGTAGGTTGCTAAGACTAGACCATTACGTCTTACCTCAACAACTGTGGCTGTATCACCTACCCTCATTCCCCCATGGCTACCTTCTGTACGTACTACAATTGACCCTACAGGGAAGGGTTCCACAGGTGTTGCAATTGGTTTCAAGTTTGCTACTAAGAAATCCCCTCCAAAACGGCTGCCTGAGCCTGAGGCGTTGGTTAGTTGAACGTAAGCGGGACTAATGATACGAGAAACTATACATTTATAGCCCGCAGGGACTGAATGTTCGGAGTTAATTAGTTCTACGTGCTGGCCTACAGCTAGTGGACGAGCAGCTGGTGCAACAGCAACAGCTGCTAAAGAGTCCAGAAAGTTATCCGCAGATGCTAGTTTAGTTACATCAAAAAGTCCCTCGTAATCCTTAAGTTCTACGTGTGTTTCGTTAATGAGGCGTGTGACTTTTGCCTCTGTGCCTACTGACAGGCCAATCATATAGTCAAGCAGTCTTACCTCTTGTCCGACGACGAATGGGTTACCCGATTTTGGAGCTAAATTACTACACGTAAAGTCCCCTAAAAAGTAATTACCTGTTTTCACGTTTATTAGGTGAACGTGGTTGTCATCTACAATGTGGGATACTTCACAAATGTGACCCGCTGACACACCGTGCTCAGGCTCCTTAAGTGTTACTATTTGTCCTACTGAAAATGTCATGATTAAAGGTTCCTTAGTAAGTTGGCAGCTGTGCCATATGTTGTTGATTTGTGGTCGCGAGTGTCTATAGTTAAGACGAAGGCCTTAGCCCACTTCGGTAGATTTTTGAACTTTCCTCCTATAACCCAGTTTTCAGCTGTGACTGCAACAGGAAGCTCGGACTGTTTACCTAGGTAAACAGCTAGAGGACACTTACAGGCGTGTTGGTTAGTGCCTGCTAGTTTACGAGGGGGCTGGTTGTCTAAGTGTTGCTGGAACTTAGCGCGTGTGAATGTGCGTCTAACTGCGGCTATGGACATGCGGACTCCCTTACGAATTTCATAGGTGTTGGGCCTCCTAGCGGTTGAGAAGGTGAAGACTTACCCGTTGTTAGGTTAACAAAGCGAAACCTAACTGTGTTACGAGGTACTGAGGATACGAGATACTCTTCACCTTTATTATTAGCCCACACTTCCCCAATTTTAGGTGTGCGAGGGGGTGGGGCTTCCAAGGTCATACCTTCGATGATAGCTATTTCTTCCAGATACAATATCGCCCCTTTGTAATCTGTCCGCTTTTTAGACTCAGCAAGGTCATAGGCTTCAGTAAGTGTGCCATTAAAGCAACCGCATGAAATCACAGCTATTCCGTCTTTTTGAGTGAGTGTCATATCTCGCGTCTTAGTTGGGATTGTGAGCGTGAAAGGTACAACGTCAGAAGCTTTAGAAAACTTGAAGCAGCTGTCAGGGTAGAAATACTCTCGACTGCCCTCAATTCGAACCCGTCTATCACGAGTCTCAGCTACAATGTATTGCTGACCTCTGGCAATTAAAGCATAACCTGCAGGGTTTATGCACTCTATAATATCTCCTGCTTCAAAGGGTGCTGCTAAGGAGAACCGTGAGGCTCTGAACCTTAATTTATCCTTACCTTTGACACTTATAGTATCTTCATTTGTGAAGGTGATAGTATACTTACCTCCTGTAATCAAGGCGGAGGCGTGGCTAGCGTCTGTGCAGATAACTGCGTCTCCGACTTTGAAAGTGTGATTGGTCATAATGTTTACCTCGTTAAACTATAAAAGAATTGTAAAGTAGGGCATTTGTGCAGGGAGTGTAGACCACAGTGCCTTAGGTAGTGTCCATTTAGCTAGGCCTGCGCCAATAGCTATGATGCAGAGAGCTTCCATAATATGGTGTTGACCCCATTGAACACCGTCTTTAGTTTGACACATATTTAAGAAGCTATCCCCTCCGCCTACGCTCTCAAAAAATCTGGAGGGTAGTTCTCGCAAGGTGGCTTCAATTAGGTCTCTATTATTAGAGAGCTTGACGCTATCAAGACCATAAGTTTGTATAATTCCTTCCACCTCAATTAGATTGGGGTTGTTGGGAGCGTGGGCGAGGCAGTCGAACAAGAGCGCTCTAACTGCGAGGGAGTTTAAGAAGGTGTTCATATTGTCCAGCTTTCCATAACGTTCTTAGCTTCCTTAAGTCCCATAGGTTGAGCCGCTCGGATAAGCCTTATAGTGGAAATTTTACCTATATGTCCACGTTGGTAAATTGTTCTGACTTCATTTAGTACAGCGTCAGGAGTTTTTGGATTAGCTACAAGCCCTTGGTAAAAGGAGTAGGCCCAATCTTTAGGCCCAGTTCTCGCGACAATCCCGTCCTGCACAACGTAGGCAGAGTTGTCGGTATCTTCTACATATTGAAAGCGTCCACAAGGGGAAGTTACATTTTTCATAACTTAGGTGCTCCGTCTAGAATGGCTATAATGATGAACCCGATGATTTTGAATTTTAGTAACATAGCTACACCCACTGATTAGGTGAATTGTCTGAGCAGGAGTAATCAATCTGCGGAATAGGGTGGGATAGGTCGTTTATTTCCTGCCCTCCCATTGAAAGCGTGTATCCCTGCGAGGTATATAGCTCGTAGTGCTCGTCGAGGAACTCTTTAGGGGAGGAGGTGCGGATAACTTCAGAATGCTCTGTGAGTGTATCTGTGACGGTTATATTGGTTACGGTATACATGGGAGTTCCTTTCAAGGAGTGGAGGTTAAAGTTTACCGAGGTAAACTGGGGAGGGTTAAATTATATTCAGCGCATAACCCTTTATACGCTTCAGTAAGAGATGGGAGGAAGGACTCAGGCAGGGTTCTATCGTGACAAACTTGCAGGTTTCTCGCAAACCCAAGGTCTAGCCCTAACTTAGCACAGGCTGTCTGAAATCTCTCAGGGGGAGAGTAGTCTGTACCAGTATCGAGCGCTCGGGCGATTTTAGGTTCAAGTAAGATACCTACGGCGCAGAACCTTTCAGGTTTGTCAGGTTCTGCAGGGAGAGTTGAATAGTAGCAAAACCCACCTTCACTCATAGACGGGGCACCTTGAGCGGCTAGACGTGAGTAGGAGAGGTTGACAGCTTCTTGAGGGGTCATAAGGCGTGGTTCCAATCAAGTTTGTGAATCTGTGCAAAGTCCTTCATACCCTCCAGAAAGTAGGCTTCATCCCATATTCCGTGATTTGCTTCTGCTAAGGCGTCATGCCTAATTTGCATAGCTCTTAGGTCATAAGTTAAGTCTTCATCCCAACCCATACTCTTACCTATTGTGGTGATGGTTAAAAGTCCGTCTTCCCATTCGTTAGCCTGCTCCTCTGAACCTAGGTGTCCTATCATACACCTATTTCCCTCGTGGTTGAAATATAGACACGTATCGGTTTCAGTATCGTAGGCGTAAGCAGCTTGTGCAAGTTGAGCTTTCACAGATTTATCAAAATTAGCTTGGAGAGTCATGATGGGGTTCCTCTTTGACGTTTATAATTAACACTCTATCAGCTACGGCGTTTGTCGAGTTTACGTATACGTAGCGTTTACCTTTGAGCAGGAAGACTGAGGTTTCCAGTAGAACGTAAGGTGTGGAGGTGACGGATACGTGGAGTAACTCGCCCTCGCCCTCTATCATGTTAGACACGTTTCGGAAGGTGGTGTAAAAGTTAGTGCTCATAAGTGTGCTCCTGTGACTGGGACTGGGACTATAGGACGGCAGTGACGCCTAACAGTATTCCAGTAGATCGGAAGAGCG